>JACCVS010000202.1 GCA_013698055.1 Acidobacteriota bacterium | reverse complement strand
GCCTGACTTCAGACCCGACCGGGGCAGGCCCGGCGGCGGCGTTTGCCACAGCATCCAACACGCTCTACAAAACAGTTGTCGAGCCTGCCGCGAAGATGGTCGGCGAGAATCGGTTGCTCATCGTTGCTGACGGCGGCCTCAACTATGTTCCCTTCGAGTCGTTCGTGACGGCGACAGGCCCAACGGATTATCCGAGCTTGGCATATTTAGTTAAAACCAACGAAGTGGTTTACGCTCCTTCGGCCTCAGTCGTCGCGGTCATTCGCCAGACGGCGAAGCCAGTTGCGGGAAAGAATATGCTGCTCATCGCCGACCCGGTCTTCAATGGAAGCGACCCACGTGCGAAGGGCGCGGGCGCGGCTTCGGCTCAAGCCTCTGCCGACACGCGTGGGCTGAGTTTATCGAGCGCGGTGACGGATGTGGCAGCGCCTTCAGGCACAACTGCACCGGCTACTGGCCTGCAACTCGCGCGGCTTAACGGGACGCGCGTCGAGGCACAGCAGATTGCCCAGTTGACGCGCGCCAGCGGTGGACAGGCTGACGTGTGGCTCGATTTGGAGGCAAACGAAGCGAAGGTGACGGCAAGCGATATTAAGAAGTACCGCGTTGTGCATATCGCCACGCACGGGCTGCTCAATGCCGAGCGCCCGCAGTTCACGGGCATCGTCCTTTCACTCGTCGGCAACAAGAGCGGCGACGGCTTCATGCGAACCGACGAAGTCTTTAATCTTAATCTGGGTAGCCCGCTCGTCATGCTCTCCGCGTGCGAGACGGGACTGGGGAAAGAGAAGCGCGGCGAAGGCGTGATCGGTTTAACGCGCGCCTTCATGTACGCGGGTGCGCCGACCGTCGGAGTCTCGCTCTGGTCTGTCGCGGACAAATCAACCGCAGACCTGATGACGGACTTTTACAAACGCCTGTTAGCAACGCCCAATGCTTCGCCAACCGCTTCGATGCGTGCCGCGCAAATCGCTATGATTAGCGGCAAGAAATACGCTGCGCCGTTTTACTGGGCGCCGTTTGTTCTCGTCGGCGAGTGGAAATAAGAACGATAACGACTTTTCGACATTAGCCATTAACGAAACAATTGTGAGGGACAGGAATAATCGCCTGTCCCTCACAATTTGTCTTGCTCAATCTTGATAAGGAGAAACGAAGATGCGTCTTCATAAATTATCTCTCGTCGTCGGCCTGGCGCTGGTTCTGATGGGTGCTTCCGCCTGTAGCTTTACCACAGCCAATATCAGCAGCTTAAAATTCAGCAAGGATAAAGAGGGGACAATCGAGGCGACTACTTTCGCGCCCGGCGATACCATTTATGCCATCGCCACCGTCTCCAATGTCCCGAGTAAGGTCACGCTGAAGTTTCGTCTTCTCACGGAAGATGTCGAGGGTCAACCGAAAAATGCGCCAATCCCTAACTTTGAAAAATCAATCGATTTGCCATCTAGCGGTTTTGGCACATTCACTTTGACTCCCCCGCCCGCAGGTTGGCCCGCAGGAAAATACAAAGTTGAAATCGCCATGCTGATCGAAAGTGGAGAGCAGAAAGATCAGGAGGCAGCTAGTTTCACCGTCGCGGGCGAACGCGCCCGGACGACCCCGGCGGCGGGCGCGCCCGATGCTTCACAGACACACGGCGGCGCGAACGATTCCGGCGGCGCTTTCAACCTCACCGGATTTAAGCTGATGGCCAATGCTAAAAGCGATATTGATGATTCTTCGGAATCAACTTTCTCTCCCGATGACCATGTGTACGTGATTTACAGCATGGATAATATGCCCGCTGGCGGCAAAATAACTTGCACCCTGTATGCTGAGAACGCCGAAGGGGCTGAGTCGGGTGAAAGTTTGCGTCTGTTGAGTTACACGAACCCAACCAGCGCTAAGTTTACTGAAAATTTCGATCTGGACCCGACCAAATCGAGCAAAACTGGCGAAGGAGCGTGGGGCAGCGGGACTTACAGAGTCGTGCTGGTGGCTCAAGCCAGCCCCAATGCCCCCGCGAAAGAATTAAAGTCTGCCACCTTCACCGTCTCTGGTGAGTAAAAGCCGCATTCACAGGTTTCGACTATTATCCTCGCCCTCGCCGCCGAAAGGTTTGTCCCGAAGCCCTCGGTAGGCTAATATCAATTTCGTCCCCTTCGGCTAACACACAGATTACTTTTTACAGACAGCACAGGTGATTTTCATGGGAGACAGGTTCACTCACATCACTGACGCGGAAGCATTGGAGCAAGTTCTGGCGCGCTCCAACGATGCGCCCGTCATTTTGTTCAAGCATAGCTCGACGTGCCCGATCAGCAGCAAAGCCTACGAGCAGATGTCGCAGGTCAAAACGGATGTTTCTCTTGTCGTCGTGCAGCGGGCGCGCGAAGTTTCCAGCGAGATAGCATCGCGCACGGGCATCCGGCATGAATCGCCGCAAGCCATCGTAGTCAGAAACGGCGAGGCCGTCTGGTCGGCCTCTCATTTCGACATCACGGCGAAGGCAGTCGAGGACGCCGTGCGCGAGCATGAATAAGAGAACGGCGTTTCTCTCAATGGATAGCTCGGCAAGAATTGGTTAAGGCTACTGATGAATAACGTGATGGAAAGACGCGGGCCTGCGGTCGAGCCGCGCGAGATTATGCAGGATGGTGATGCCGGGCTTCGCATCACATGGGCTGACGGGCGCGAGTGCCATTTCAAAGCTCCCGTACTGCGCCGTTCATGCCCGTGCGCGCAATGTGTTAATGAATGGACGGGACAGAGAGTTTTACAACCTGAAGCTATCTCGGACGAGCTTTCGATCAGTGATATCTCGATAGTCGGTCGCTACGCGCTCAGTTTCCGCTGGAGCGACAATCACGAAACGGGCATCTACAGCTTTCGCTACCTGCGCGAGCTATGCGAAGGGGATAATGGTCAGTAGTCAGTGGTCAGTGGCCGGTTAAAACCTCTGTATGAAAACTTGATTCTTAGCTGTTAGAGGTCAAGGCCGCCAACGCTCAATCACTGACCACAGGCCACTGATCACTGGCCACTGCTTTATGAAGACAATTCTTGTCATTGAGGATGATGAAGTCGCGCGCGAATTGATGCGAATGGCGCTTGAGCGTCGTGGCTACAAAGTCGTCACGGCTGAGGACGGCATACAGGGTTACGACTTTGCAATGGTCGCTCGCCCGGACTTGATAATCACAGACATCCACATGCCTGGGGCAGACGGTATCCATCTGGTTCGGCACGTGCGCGACACGCCTGAGTTGGCCGCAACGCCGATTCTCGTGACGACCGGCTTCGGCAGCGGCAGCGCCACTTTCGCGCTCGGTCAGGGAGCAACCGCCTACGAGCCGAAGCCGATCAATCCCGAAAATTTTCTGTTGACTGTCAAACGCCTGGTCGAACAGGGATGAATACAACAGAACTAATCGGGTGGCTCAGCTCGCTTATTCTGGTGCTGACCATCAGCAAACAGATTTATAAGCAGTGGCAGGAGGGTTCGAGCGAAAACGTCTCAAAGTGGCTTTTCATCGGGCAGATGGCCGCATCCCTCGGGTTCACGATCTATAGCTGGCTCGATGGCAACTGGGTTTTCATTGTCACGAATTTATTGATGTTGATAAATGGGCTGGTCGGTCTCGGCATCGTGCTTCACCACAGGAAACGCGAGCAGCGCGAAGGCAAAGGTAACAAGACGAAAGGGAAACTCAAGGCTGAACGCGCTTGAAAGTAAACAGAAGCGGGTTGTAACCTTTTCATTCTGGATTCTGGCTCCTGGATTCTGAATCCTGTTCTCTGACTCCTGAATTCTGCATGACGATTATGAACGAAAAAGATTACTTCAACGAAAAACAGGAAACGAAGCGCGCAAGTTTCAGTTGCCCGCATTGCCGCGAGCGGGCCGACTACGAAGTTCGCTGGCTGACACGGACGAAGAAGAACGCCCTGCCGCGCGGGGCGAATGAGCAGGATCGCGCGCGCTTTGACAAGTCGCGCGACTACATGGTCAGAATTGACGATCAACTCGCCTGTCGAAATTGCCGCAGGCGTTTCGACATCCCAAACTCGCAGTCAGTTGTTTTTATCTGAGGCTGCCAAAGCGTGTTTCCTCGCACCATGCTAAGGGAATTCGCTTTCCATCAGTAAGAAGCAACAGAAAAAGCAAAAGGGAAGATTAGAGAGGAAGCGCCTCTTGGTCTTCCTTTTTGC
>JACCVS010000195.1 GCA_013698055.1 Acidobacteriota bacterium | reverse complement strand
GACAACAGCATCTTCAAGCTCGACCATCCGCGCACGCGCTTCGCTCACGGCTTGCTCGGCTGAAGCGACTTGCGTTTGTAGCGCAGGAGCGCGTGTCTCAAGCTCGCGCAATTCGCGTTTGAAGGAGAGCAGGCCAGCGCCTTCTTCGAGCGCACGACTATCCCCGGCGTTGACGAGTTGGCCGCCTGCCACCCAATCGCCTTCAATCGTCACACACATCTCGCCCGTCGCCAGACTCGTCGTCATCGCCTGCTCAAGATTCGCGGTAACGCGGGCGTTCATGCGCTGCGGAAGCGTGCGGCTGAGAACAGCCAGCAACTCGCGCGACGCTCCGAGCAGATCGCGGATGCGAATGTCGCCAGAAACTTCAACGCCTAATGATGAATCTCCACCAGCGGCAGCTTCAATCCTGTAAGCCGCAACGGTGTCCGTCTCATCGCTCGCTCCATGCAGCCCCGCGACGAGGAAGCTGGCGCGTCCCACACCGTTTTCTCTGAGCCACACGGCGGCGCGCGCCGCGTCTTCCGGGGTTGGAACGATGACAGCCTGCAAAGATGCGCCAAAGACGCCTTCGACTGCTCGCTCCCACCGTGGCTCGACATTGAACATGTCGGCGAGCGTGCCCATGAAGTGAAACTCTTCCGGCGCATCGCTCGTCGCAAAGAGTTTCTGAACTGCCGGAGAATAATGTGCGCGCTTCGTATCCAGTTCCATCAACGTGTCGAGGCGATGTCGCACACGCGAATATTCTTCACGTGCGCGAGTCAATTCAGTATCCGTCTCGGAGACGCGCTCATGTCCCTGAACGACCGTATGCACGGCGGCTTCGCGTTCTGCGTCGAGTTTTGTCCTGTTCCCGCGCGCCTGAGCAATTTCCTGATTAAGTTTCTCGGCATCCGTGACACGCTCGGCATGGCCGCTTCGGGCGCGTTCGCCTTCTCGCTCCAACCCTTCGGCTTGAAGAGCGAGGCGTTCGAGCGCAGCTTCGAGCTGGCGGCCAATCTCCATCAATCTTTCCGCGACAGCCGTGTGCGTTAAAAGCTCAGCGCGCGCGCTCTCGATCTCGGCCTCCGCTTCCGAGACTTCGACGACGCGCCGCCCGTAAGCCGCTTCCGCCGATTGAAGCACAAGCGTGTGCTTTTCACTCGCCACGCGCTGCTCTGCATCCTGCTCACCGAGTCGCTCGCACTCTTCGTTGACGCTCGCGAGCCGCGCACGCACTGTCTCAATTTCCTGTTCGACTTCGCCGCGACGCTTCTCAAGCGCCAGAAACTGTTCCTGCTGATAACTCTGTTCGCGAAGCCGCCGGTCGCGCTTCAATTCCGCTTCGGCTGCCGTTGCCCGAGCTTCAGATAACTCTTCTTCGACGCTGCGCGCTTCCTGCGTTGCTCTTCGCGCATCCTCTTCACGCGCGGTTAATTCTTCGACCAGCTGCCGCTCTTCCGTCGCGGCATCTTCAAGCCGGACGCGAGTTTCTTCGAGCAGGACGGTGAGCGAGCGGTCTTCCGCGACATAGGTAGAACGCAGAAGCTCGCGCAATTCCTCGCGCAGGACGCGGTAGCGGCGCGCTTTCGCGGCCTGACGCCGCAGGCTGTTCACCTGACGGTCAATCTCCGAGATGATGTCTGAGACACGGGACATATTGCCGCGAGCCGAATCCAGACGGGCTTCCGCGGCGCGCTGACGGACGCGAAACTTCGTGATCCCCGCAGCCTCTTCAATCAATGTGCGGCGATCCATCGGCTTGGCCGAAAGAATCTGCCCGATGCGCCCCTGCTCAATGATGGCGTAGTGCGCGCCGGACAACCCTGTGCCGGAGAACATATCCTGTATGTCGCGCAGGCGACAGGCACGATTGTTCAGCAGATACTCGCTCTCGCCCGAACGGTAGAGGCGGCGCGTGACGGAGACGGATTCGCCCGGTGCAAACTCCAGCGCCTGACGACTCGGTCGCCAGTGCCGCTTAGAATGCATCTTCGGCGCAATTGTCTCAGGAAGCGGGGTTAAAGAAGTGTTCGCAGCCGTTTCGGTTCCGGGGGCGGCAACTTCTTGTGCTGCTCCGGCACTCTCGACTGGTTCTGCCACCTGAGTGG
>JACCVS010000179.1 GCA_013698055.1 Acidobacteriota bacterium | reverse complement strand
CCCGCTTCTCTTTTTACTTGAAGTCCCCAAGCGGGACTTTAAGAAGAGAAGTGATGCGCCCTACCGGATAAAGATTCAGTTGCTGATCCCAGTATGGGGAACGCTCGTAGAAGAAATTAAGACGATCCGTGGGGCTTGCTGCAAATTTTGGATCGCTTGCCACCTTCCGCTCGAATTCCCTACGCAGATTTTCGTCTTTCGCCAGCATCTCGCGCGCCAGTTTCTCCAGCACATAGTCTTCGCCATACTCCTTTTGCTCAAAGATGGCATTGAAAAACCCCCAGGCGATGAACGAGTCCGGCGCGTCTGGTTCAAGCAGATGCACCGCGACATTTCCTGCTGGCTGTGCTACCTGAACGACGATTGATCCGGCTGGATAAGTTCTCTGTTCGCGGACTATTTCTTTAGTTATTTCGTTCGGGACGATTCGCCCCTCAAACGGCCCCGGCGCGAACTTCACATTACCGAAACGGTAACTCTCGACTTCAATCGTTGCGGGCGCAAGCAGACGTTGCAGGCGCAGACCATGCGCTGACATCACATCAATCACGCTTTTCCATTGCGGCGGCACTATGTAATAAAGCGGGGGAGCCACGGCAACTCCAACTCGGCTTTCGTCGTAAAACGGAATGGTGATGTCTCTGGGTTTCGTTCCGAAAATCACGCGCACCTGCCCCGAAATGTCGCTCTGCTCTGTGCGAGATTCCACCCCTTTGAATTGAAACGGTCTCGCCTTGTCGGTTATCTGAATTCGTAGAGGGTAACGCCTCGAAGCATCGTAGCTTTGCCCGGCTTTAACACTTTGCTCGTCCGCTTCACGAACGGCACGCAACAGTTTTTCGGGATTCCGGTTCACTTCCTCTAGGGTGAATCTCAGCAGATCGTATGTTCCGCGCACGCGGTTGCGGTAATCCTTGAGCATGTGCGTTTCAATCGTGACACCGGGGCGATTGCGGATCGTCGTGTAGCCCGTCGAAAAGCGCGGCGGCATAACGAATCCGTCAATTCCTTTCGTCAAATCACGGTTGTCACGGAAGGTCATGTATTGAGCCAACAGATTGCCAGTGCTTTCAGTTGCCGGAAATATTCTTTGATCGAAAGCATCACGCATCCAGGCCAGCACAGGCGCGGCCACATGCTCGTGATGCTCGTAGATGTACGTGATGTTGTACTGAAAATCCGCGCCGTCGGTGACGTGGCAATCAATCAGCAAATCAGGATTCCACTCTGTCCACAGCTTCAACCATGCGCGCGTCTCGGGTGCATCGGCCTTCATGTAATCCCGGTTAAGATTGAGATTGGCAGAGGTGGCGCGCCAGCCCATCTCAGTTGGGCCGTTCTGGTTAATGCGGTTGAAGGGGCCGAACCGCTCATGCCCGTCCGTGTTGTAAATTGGAATGAAGAGGATGACGGCCCGGTCGAGCAATCCCGGTCGTGTTTTCGTGATCGCAATGTCTCGCAGCAGTGCGAGTCCGGCATCCTTGCCGTCGGATTCTCCGGCGTGGATACAGGACTGAATCATGATTATCGCCTTGCCTGCTTTTCTGGCCGCTTGCGGTGTAAATGAGTTGCCGCTCGCCGCAATGAGCAGCGGAAGCTGACGCCCTTCCCCGCTTTGACCGAAACTCTTGAAGCGAAGCAGAGGCGAGGCGGCAACCAGTTTCCGCGAATAGGCAACGGTTTCATCATAGCGCGGCGTCTCGCGATAATCTGTCTTTTCGGCGAGCGTCTGCCATTCAGAAGGCACAGGAGGCGACGTACTTTGAGCCATAATCATTTGCTGAGAATTCAGCGCGGTAAGCAACAATAAAAATCGCAGCGAGGAGTATGCGAAACGGAGCATCCTATTTCTCCAATCATTCTTGACATCAGAACTTGGGCATCCGCCCGGTGGCGATGATAGGAATATACGACGCTTTGCCATGAATTCAAATTACCGCTCACGAAGTTTCGCCGCCTGAGCGCAATTATATTACCTCTCGTTCGTCCAATATGAGCCTTGCTTTAATTCGCCGCGAGAGGCTTGGCTTCAGGCGTTTCCGTGAGGCACAATTAAACTCTTCCCATGCGATTAAATTATTTCTTTATGATTATCAGGAAAGGCTCAATGATTTCTCGTAATAATACTCGCCACCTGCTCGCTTCGGCCATTGCTTTCATCTTCATTCTTTCCACAACAGCCCCGGTGACGCTTTCCCAGCGTCGGCGCGTCAAGAAGCAAGCGTCAGTGACTACACAGAAAGCCGTCACCCACCAACTTCCGCCTTGGACAAGGCAAGTGAGGCCAGCGCGTACTTACGATGTCCTGCATTATACAATCAAGACACGCTTTGATGTCCCGGGCAAAATGGTCGTCGGCGATGAAACAGTAATGCTCAAGCCGCTCGCCTCCGGCTTTAAGTCTTTTGAGCTTGATGCTTCAAACATGAAGATTGAAGCAGTGACGCTCTCTGAAAGCAACACGATGCTACAGTGGAAGCAGCCACCGGATAAACTCGCCATCACACTCGACCGCACTTACGAGCCTTCTGAAACAATCACTCTCCGCATCCGGTATCGCGCTACACCTGAGCGCGGTCTCTATTTCATCCCGAAGGGTAGTGACGGCAACACCAGTTGGTCAAAGCCCGCGCAGATTTGGACGCAGGGCGAACCGGAAGAAAATCACCACTGGTTTCCCTGTTATGATTTCCCGGACGATAAAGCTACGAGCGAGCAGTACATCACGACCGGCGCGGATGAAATCGCCATCTCCAATGGGACGCTTCTTGAGACGACCAATAACGCGGACGGCACCCGCACTTTTCATTGGAAAATGGAACAACCACATGCCAGCTATCTCGTCTCGCTCGTCGTCGGTAATTACGCAAAGCTTGAAGGTGTTTATAAAAACATTCCACTTGAATACTATACTTATCGCGGAACTGAAGAGACGGCACAGCGCGCATTCGTGAAGACACCCGAGATGATGCGTCTCTTCGGCCAGAAGCTCGATTATGAGTATCCATACAACAGGTACGCGCAAACCATCGTCGCCAGTTTCATCTTCGGCGGAATGGAAAACATAACCGCCACCACCCACGCCGACTCGGAGATTCTCTACGGCACAACAAAAGATGCCCAGCTTGCTCAGGAAAACCTGATCTCGCATGAACTGGCGCATTCATGGTTCGGCAATCTCGTGACGTGCAAAGACTGGTCTGAGCTATGGCTCAACGAAGGCTTCGCCACGTTCATGGAAGCAGTCTTTCGAGAACACGAGGCCGGTCGCGACGCCTATCTTGAAGAAATGCGCTCGAATACTTCACTCTATTTTATGGAGGACATGTTGAAGTATCGCCGCCCGATCCGTTATGACCGCTACGGCTCGGCGATTGATATCTTCGACGCGACTGTTTACAAAAAGGGAGCGCTGGTTCTACACATGCTGCGCGAAACGGTGGGCGATGAAATGTTCTGGAAGGCGCTCCATCGTTACCTTGAAGAGTACAGGTACAAGCCGGTCGGGACGGAAGATTTGCAACGCGTTTTTGAGGCTACTACAAATCAGCAGTTGGGGTGGTTTTTCGATCAATGGGTCTACAAGGCAGGCTTCCCGGAGTTGCGCGTGCGCTCCCTTTATCATGCGCCGACGCAAAGCCTGACTCTTGAAGTTGCGCAAACCCAATCGGCTGACGCGATGACGCCTTTAGTCTTTCGCCT
>JACCVS010000168.1 GCA_013698055.1 Acidobacteriota bacterium | reverse complement strand
GGTTCTAGAAGGGATGAGGGATGAGGGATGAGGGATGAAATAATAGACTAATAGCTCTTGTTTCATCCCTCATCCTCATCCCTCATCCCTGCATTTCCCTATGCGTTTAATTTTCATGGGAACGCCGGAAGCGGCTGTGCCGACGTTGCGGCGTTGTCTTGAGGACGGCCACGAAGTTGTCGCTGTCTGGACGCAACCTGACCGTCCCGCCGGGCGCGGCAACAAGCTCACCCAACCGCCCGTCAAAGAGTACGCACTCAAACACCACCTCACAGTTCATCAGCCAGCAAAAATCAGGAATGAAGAGGCGCTTGATTTATTTGTTTCTTCCGAAGCGGATGCGGCAGTAGTTGTCGCTTACGGTCGCATCCTGCCGTCAACCTTTCTAGGCGCGCCGCTGCGAGGGTGCATAAATGTCCATTTCTCGCTGCTGCCGCAGTACAGGGGAGCCGCGCCCGTCAACTGGGCGATTGTGCGTGGAGAGAAAGAGACGGGCGTGACGACGATGTTGATGGGCGAAGGGCTGGATACTGGCGCGATTCTCTTGCAGCGAGAGATGGCGATTGAAGAGACGGAGACTGCGCCGGAATTGATGGCGCGTCTCTCCAGTTTGGGCGCTGAGGCATTGAGCGAGACGCTTGCGCGTCTTGAAGAGATCAAGCCGCGAGAACAGGCTGAAGAAAAGGCAACATTCGCTCCGATTCTCAAGCGGGAAGACGGACTTATTAATTGGGCGCTTGATGCCGAGCAAATAGAGCGGCGCGTGCGCGGCTTTCAACCCTGGCCGAATGCTTTTACGAAATACAACTCGCAGCGACTTGTCATCTGGCAGGCGAGCCGTGTGAATGGTGAAGCGGGAGGAGATGTAGAAGGCGAAATCATCAAAGCTCACGGCGACGATTTTTTCGTTTCATGCGGCGATAAGTCGCTGCTTCGTCTTCATGAAGTTCAGCCGGAGGGGAAGCGGCGGATGACGGTTCGTGATTTTCTGAGCGGCGCGCGTTTGCAGACGGGCGAGAGATTGGGATGAGCGCGGGCGTGAAAAGCAAGGCAGAAGGCAGAAGGCAGAAGGCAGAGAGCGGAAAGGGCGGGCGCGTTGTTTCAGTGGCGCGTCGCGCAGCATTTAATATCCTGCGCCGCGTTGAAGAAGAAGGCGCTTATGCTTCTGTGCTGCTGGCGGCGAGCGATGATGAGATGCGGGTTGATGATCGTGCGCTCTGTTATGAACTCGTCCTCGGCACGTTACGGTGGCAGCTCTGGCTGGACGCTTTGATCGAGCATTACGCGAAACGTCGTGCTGAAAGTCTTGATGCTCCTGTGCGAAGGGCTTTACGTCTCGGCTTTTACCAGTTGCGTTTTCTCTTTCGTATTCCGGCATCGGCCATAGTCAACGAATCAGTCAATCTCGCTTATCTTTCGCGGCTGCGCTCGGCTGCTCCATTCATCAATGCGGTCTTGCGACGCGCCACGCGCGAGCCGGATTACGATCCTGCGAAGAGTGTCGTTGAGCCAGTCGAGAGGTTGGCGATAGAGACCTCGCATCCAGTCTGGTTGCTTGAGCGATGGAGTGATGCCTTCGGCATTGACGAGGCAGCGGCGTTCGCCCGCGCTAATAATGAAGCTCCGCCAATCGCTTTTCGTATGGTAACGAATCGCGCGAGTAAGACAGAGATATTAGACGAACTGCGCGCGGCTGGCGGCGTTCCGGCTTCATCAGAGATAACTCCTGATGCGTGGCGACTTGAGGGCGCGGGAGCATTGCAGCGCCAACTCGTGTGCGAAGGAAAGATTTATCTTCAGGATGAGGCTTCGCAGTTGATCGCTCACGTGTTAGACACACAGGCGGGAGAGCGTGTGCTGGATGTTTGCGCCGCGCCGGGCAGTAAGACGACCCATGTCGCAAATAGAACTCCCGCGCTTTCCCTGATCGTCGCGGGCGATTTACATGGGCATCGTTTGCGGACTGTGTTGGAAGCGGGCGAGCGACAGGCGATTAAAAACCTGCGGGCAGTCGTTCATGACGCCGAAAATCCTCTCCCTTTTGTCGAAAATTCTTTTGACCGTGTGCTGGTTGATGCGCCCTGCACCGGAACGGGCACGCTCAGGCGCAACCCCGAAATCCGCTGGCGCATCTCAAACGCGGATATTTTCGAGCTTTCGGCGCGGCAGCAACGCATTCTCAATAACGCTGCCCTGATGGTCAAGCGCGCTGGCCGCCTTGTTTACTCCACCTGTTCCGTCGAACCCGAGGAGAATGAAGAAGTAGTTGCACGCTTTCTCGCCGGAAATGCTGATTTCAGGCAGTTGCCTTTGAATGTGCCCGCGAGTCTTCAGAGCGGCAATGGCGCGGCGCGTGTCTGGCCTCATAAGCAAGGCGTGGACGGCTTCTTTATCTCATCCTTTGAGCGTCGGAGTTGAGGGGGCAGCGCGACTTGCCGCACGCTTGATGCGGGTGTTAGACTTCGCGGTCGGTTTGGAGCCGTTTAGCAAGTGCGTTTGACTGATGAGAGGTGGTTCGGACTGTGAATTTCGGAAGGCGCGTGCTCGCGGCGCTCGGAAAAGTCGGAATCGTCCTGGCCGTCCTCGTCGCCTTTCTCTTCGGGATGCTGGCTACAGTCTATCTCAGTCTGCGAACAGCGGAAGTAAAAGTGCCTGACGTTTTGGGCAAGGATCGCTTCACGGCTGAGAAGATATTCGACGATGCCGGGCTGAAGCTTCGCGTCAGGGGCACGAGGCCGAGCGCGGACAAGCCGGATACGATTTTAAGCCAGTTGCCCGAAGCGGGTCAGGTCGTCAAAGCAGGCATTCCCGTCGCCGTCGAAGTCAGCCGCACGCCGAAAGAAGGCGAGAGCGTTAGTTCAAGCGCGCAAGAGCCTAAGCAGGAACCAGAGAAACCTGCTGAAAACAATAATAACGCCAACCAATCCTCGACGGCGACGAATCAGAATCAGAATCAGAACAAGCCGCCGAAGAACAAGAATACAAACAAGAACGCGAACAATAAGAACGCCAATAATAGCAACAATGCTAACAATCGTAATGCTAACGCGAACCGCAACACGAATAACGCAAACGCAAACGGGACTCGCAATACCGGCAACCGCAACGCGAACACGACCCCGAACGTGAATCGCACCACAAACAACTCGAACACCAACAGGCGTCAGCCCCCGATCACCACGCCGCCATTTAATCCCGGCGCAAACAGGGGAACACCGTAAAGAACGATGGACGATAAAAACAAATGTTTGCCGTCTATGGTCTATCGTCCACCGTCCATCGTCTGACTTTGAATGATCGAAATCGCTCCTTCAATACTATCAGCCGATTTCACACGGCTGGGTGAAGAAATCGCCGCAATCGAGCGCGGCGGTGCTGCTGTGGTTCACGTTGACGTGATGGACGGCCATTTCGTCCCCAATATTACAATTGGATTGCCTGTCGTTCGTGCCTTGAAACAGGCAACGCAACTGCCCCTTGACACGCATCTGATGATTACGAATCCGGGGCTTTACGCCGAGCAATTTGTCGAAGCGGGTGCTTCGATGGTCTCGGTTCACGTGGAGATTGACCCGCATCTTCATCGCACTTTAGAAGCAATCAGGAAGAAAGGCGCAATGGCGGGAGTGGCGATCAATCCGGCGACGCCGCTCGTCATGCTTGAAGAAGCGTTGCCTTACACCGATTTCATCCTGCTGATGTCGGTCAATCCCGGCTTCGGCGGACAAAAATTTATCAAGACATCGCTCGACAAGGTGCGCCGCCTGCGGCGGATGATTGATGAGCGCGGCTTAAAGACGCGCATTGAAATAGACGGCGGCATTGATCGCCATAACATCGCAGAAATAGCAGCCGCCGGCGCTGAGATTATCGTCGCCGGTTCGGCGGTTTTTAATGAAGCAGACCCCGCGCAGGCCGTTCGCGAACTCCGCGAAGCGACCATGCAATGGGCGTAAAAACAGTGACAAGTTAAGAGTGACAAGTGACAAGTTAAAACAGGAGCGCGCACCTGCTCTCCTGTCTCGCTCTGCTTCTTGCTCGCCACTCGTCACTTGTCACTCGTCACTGTACTTTGGAGGTTTTCTAAATGCATTCTCGCAATATTGTATCGCTCGCCCTGAGTGTGATTCTTATTTTTTGTTGTGGCATGGTAGCAATGGCTCAAGGAACAGGCCAGGGAACGGGCGAAGGCACGCCTGTGCAGCGCATGGAGGTGATGCGCTCAAAGCTAGAATCAATGCGCCGTTCGCTTAATAGTGCCCTGGCTTCGATGAACTCGAAGGATAGCGGTGATAAAAAGGATGGAAAAGCGAATGCGGATGATCCATCTGCGCGGTTGCGCGGGTTGGAGCAGGAAGCCAGTTCCGTTCTCTCGGAAGTTAATGACTTGCGCGCCAAGTCTGATCGAGCAGAGCGCGTCGAGAGTGATGATCTGACGAAGCTCGAAACATCCGTGACAGACCTGAACACGCGCGTTCAGGCGGGCTTGCAGGCGACAGCCAACGCCCGCAGCTCAAGCGGCAACGTTGCTTCCACAGAGAAGAAGAAAAAGAAAGGAAAGTTCCTCGGCATCTTCGGCGGTGGTGGCGATGATAAGTACGCCGAGTTAACCGACGAGGTCGCGGCGGGGCGTGACCGCGAGCTTTTTGAAGTGGCGGCTAAAGAGGTTCGTACAGGTGACTACGACACGGGTCGACTGCTCTTTAACACTATCATCACAACCTATCCGGACTCCCCATTTCTGCCTTTGGCGAAACTTGCCATTGCCGATTCCTTTTATCTGGAAGGCACGACCGCTGCGCTCATCCAGGCGGCGCAGGCTTATCAGGACTGGCGGACGTTCTTTCCGACAGACCCGCTGTCTGATCGCGTGATGCTCAAAGAGGCCGAAGCGGAGATGCGCCAGATGGGATTGGCCAACCGCGACGTGACGCGCGCACGCAAAGCAGAGCAGCGTTTGAAGGCGCTCTTGCAGCAGTTTCCCAATACCTCAATGCGAAAGGAAGTCGAGACGCGCTTAATCGAGGTGCAGGAAAATCTCGGGATGCACAGTCTGCAAATCGCGCGCTTCTACCGCGACAAGTTTTACAGGGGCGTCGGCGGCCTTAAGGGGGCGCAATCGCGACTTCGTGAAATCGTGCAGAAGTATCCGCACTTCTCTTATATGGATGAAGTCCTCTTAATGCTCGGCGACCTGTACATTCAGGAAGAGGAGCCGGATGAAGCTGCGAAATATTTTCAGATGGTCGCCCGGGATTTTCCGAATGGTGATTATGCGGAGAAAGCTCGCGAAGAATTGACGAAAATCGGTGTGCCCGTTCCAGAGCCTGACCCAATTAAGAAAGACTTTCCGAAGCCTGAGCGTCCGGGGATGATGGGAAAGTTCCTGAATGAAGTGGCCGGGACGGCTCATGTCACTGTTAATAACAACGGAGTGATAATCAGCAAAAGCAGCAAGGGCGGTAGTGACTTGATAGATGAAGCCATCGCCAGAGGCGGGCAGCTTCCGTCGCTCACGCCCATCCCGGTCGAGCAGCGTCGCCAGCCGCCGCGCACGTTCCCGCAGGGAACTCCTTCAACGCCCGGCAAAGCTCCGGCCAATCCAACGACCGCTCCGGCAACGCAACAGATAACGCCTGCGACGACAACGCCTGCTTCCACGACGCAGCCCGGAACAAGACCGTAAGCGCCCCTGACTCGCGCTTCTCTGTCCGTTAGTTTGAATCTGAGCTGGCGGCGCGGCAAAAGGGACGTTGACTTACTCTCACGCCCCGTGCTCCTTTAACGAGGAGCACGGGGCGTAGTTGCAGGAAGCCGGAAGCAGAAGCGACTCGTTTGCTAGTGATGAAAGGCCGGTGTTAGAATTTCATCCAAGCGATTCACAGGGATCAATTAACAAACATGGTGCAAACATCCGAAAGCACACAGGCAGAGTTGACGCGTCGTCATCGCACGGCGGCGATGGTCGTGGGCGCGCTGCTTGGATTAACCGTCGCGCTCATAGTGATAGGTTTTGTCTCATCAGAATCCCTTCATCGTCCCGGCGACCCTTCGCTGGCAATGGCTCTGTGGATTGCCATCTTAATCTTCGGACTCGGCTCGTTTGCCTTAAGACGGACGAGATTTCAGACAATGCGTTTGCGCGACATAGCTTCTTTGCGCGGCATTTCGGGGCTGCTGGCGACGTTGCAGGGAACGACCATTCAGGTCGCTTTCATCGGCGGCGCAATCGCGCTGATGGGCTTTGTGGTGATGATTATGACGGGCAATAAGTATGACATGCTGCGCGCCGGAGGTGTTGCCATCATCGTGCTTCTTTACGCTTATCCACAGCGCCCTGCCTGGCAGCGTCTCGTGCAGGCAATCGAGCAGTCGGGCGAGGCTGACGACTCGCCCGTGGAAGGAACTATCGCGTGAAGTTTTTTGTTTCTCGCCTTGCATGGGTTTTCCTTCTCGCGTGTGTTTTCGCAGCATTTCATCACACGGAACAGAGCCTGTACGGGCAACCTCGCACCCCTGCCACTTCTCCGTCGCCGAATCAAACTCAGGATAAGACCGCTCCGTCTTCGGCAACCCAGCAGCAGGGAGGAAGTGAGCGCGAAAAGCGTGCCCAGGCTTATGCGAAACTGCTCGAAGGGCAGCGTTATCTTTCCGAGTTGAGACGCGCCGGAACCAGCGAGGTTCTACGTCTGGCACGAGAGGCATTCCAACAGGCCGCGACGCTCGACCCCAAGCTGTCGGAAGCGCATACGGCGCTGGCCGAAATTGCTTTTTACTACCCACCACAGGATTTAGATACGGCTACTCGCGAAGGCACGAACGCCACGCGAATTAACCCTGACAACTTCGGCGCGCACCATATCCTCGCCCGCGTTTATACGCTCAAGAGCGGCTTGCGCGAGAGCAAGTTGAATCGCTCTTTTGCCGAATTGGCAATCAAAGAGTTGAAGGATGTCGCGCGGCTGGACCCTAATAATGGCGAAGCCTGGGCTTTGCTGGGCGAGCTTTATCACCTGAGTGGAAAACCACAGGACGCATTGGACGCATGGACAAAATGGTCTGCCGCGCCAGCTTCTTCAGAGGGACGATTCTTCCAGTACATCACGAGCCGCGAGCTTTCACCTGATGCCGCCGCCGCGCGTCTGGGCGAAGGATTGCTCGCTGCGGGTCGCGCGCCGGAAGCACTCAGTGCTATTCGACGCGCCATCGCGCTCAACCCGGAGAACAAGGAGTATGGAGAGCTTTTAGCTCAGGCGCTCGAAACGGGTGGCATTGACGACAAAGTCGCCATCGCAGACTTGCAGCGCATGGTTGCCGCTGATCCCAAGAACGTTGCTACCGCAGAGTTGCTGGCGCGAATTCAGTTTCGTGCAGGCCGCGTTGACGAAGCGACTGCCACTTTGCGCGCGGCAATAGCCCGCCAGCCAAAAGGTGATCGCGAGCACCAAATGCTTCGCTCCTCTCTCGCGCAGCTTTACCTGGATGCTCTGCGCTATGCGGACGCCGTTGCCGTTTATGAGGAACAACTCAAAGAACTCGGCATTGGTGATGCACCACTCACAACCGATGATGAAAGATTGGTGGCGACGAGACTCCTGCAAAGAATCATTGAAGTCTATAAGAAAGCAGGACGCAGTAATGACGTAGCCGCAACCATTGAGCGGATGCGTCGCATGCTGGGCAAAGACGACCCGACGCCCGACGCGCAGCACATCGGGTTTCTGCGCGACCAGGGCAAGAAAAGCGAAGCTCTTCAGGCCATACGCGCCGCGCGCCAGCGTTACCCTGACCAAACAGCGTTCCTACGGCTCGAAGCACAGACGCTTGCCGACCTTGGTCGTGTTGAGGAAGGAGTCGCATTGCTGCGAACTTTGCTCAAAGGCACCGTAGAGGATTTCAACGAGCACCTGGCGATTTCCGGTCTTTACCTTCAATCTGCGCGCGCAACTGATGCGGTGGTGGCAGCGCGTAAGGCGCTTGAGCTTGCTCCGGCTGAAAGACCGGACATGATTGAAGCCGCGTTGATTACGCTTTCATCGGCACAGGAGCGTGCGGGCGATCCCAAAGGTTCTGAAGAATCCCTCCGCCGCATTCTCGCCGCAGACCCCGACAATGCGACTGCGCTCAATAATCTCGGCTACTTTTTAATCGAGCGGAACGAGCGTCTGCCGGAAGCTCTTGAGATGATTCAGCGCGCCGTGCGTGCCAATCCCACCAACTCTTCATTTCTGGACAGTCTCGGCTGGGCTTATTTCAAGCTCGGCAAGCTCGATTTGGCCGAGCGCCATTTGACAGAGGCCGCCCGACGCAACGCTTCGTCTGTGGCCATTCATGAGCATCTGGGCGACCTCTACCAAAGGCTAGGCAAACTCGAATTAGCGCGCACCGCCTGGCAAAAAGCTCTCTCTCTGGTGAATGAGCCTGTAGATGTCGCGAGAATCAAAAGCAAGTTAAGCGGCAAAACACAGTAATAACAGGCTCTGATTCAATCAAATCCCTTTATCCGCACCTGAATTTGTCATTCGGAAAATTTCTTTCAATTTACCCTAAAACAGCTAAACATCTTACCAACGCAGTTTAGCACCTCAAAATTGCCACCTGCTGTATATCTCTGCCCCTTTATTGCAACGAAATTGAAATAATAGTTGCTTGAGTTAAACTCTGTTTGCTATTATCGAAATGTCTTTCGAAGGCCGCCAGCCCCAAGCGCGGTCAGGATTAATAAGCTATCTCACGGCCTGACGCGGGTCGCTCGTGAGCGAACCCGAAGAAAGTTCCCCTGATGAGCCGTTATAATATTTTCCCCCGGATTGCTGTGGGCAGGTCTGCCAGCCTGACTTTCCTCTTTTTGCTTTCCTTAGCAATTTTAGCCACAACTACAATTGAGACTTTCGGTCAATCGTCCAACGGGCGACCCGTAGCGCGTCTGATTTCAAGCTCAGGTTCAGCGGAGCCGCAACAGACGCTGCATCACATGAGCGCTCGTCCGGCTGTCAAGGTCTTCTCACGCACGTCCGTTGTCGCCAATGGCCTTGAGCGCCAAGCCTTCAACTTAATCAACTCAGAGCGGGCGAAGATGGGTTTATCGCCGCT
>JACCVS010000162.1 GCA_013698055.1 Acidobacteriota bacterium | reverse complement strand
CTCTAGTATCCCCTAATTGAACCACTACCCAAACTCTTGACAGGACAGTGTTCAGGGGGTAGATTTAGCACTCATAGCATGACATGAGGAAGCTCAGGACTTACGCAGTTGAATAAGGCTTTATTGAAAACAAGGGCTTAGCCGATTTGCGACTACACGAAAGTTTCTGATTCTTCGTTCAACTGCGTAAGTCCTGAGCTTACCTTATTCTGGTCATTTCCAAAGTTCTTGCTGAGCAGCAATAATAGCTGCTTTATATTTTCAATCTTTTGAACACGTGTGCATCTTCTTGAAGAGGAGGCACGATTCCCAGTAATTCATCAACGTCACTTCTCGCGGGCAGTTCAAGTTGATTGCATAAGGTTGTAGTCCAGATGCAACAAGTATCGATCAAAGACATCGCGCGGGCAGCCAATGTTTCACACCCGACCGTCTCGAGGGCGTTAAGCCACAGCCCACTCGTTAAGGGTGAAACGGCTGAGCGGATTCGCCAAATAGCCGTTAGCATGGGCTATCGTCCGAGCGCTATTGCCCGCAGCCTGGCAACAAAAAAGACGAAAACAATCGGCGTGGTCGTCACCTCAATCGCCGATCCGTTCATCGCCGATGTCGTCAGCGGCATTGAAGAGACGGCTAACGATCACGGCTATTCAGTCTTCCTGGCAAACTCCAATGCCAACCCAGACCGTGAAGTCAAAGTCGTACACTCTTTTCACGAGCGACGTGTTGATGGAATTATCGTCACCGCGTCACGAGTCGGTGCCCTTTATGTGCCGCTGCTGAGCCAGTTAAAAGTTCCGATTGTGCTCATCAATAATCAGCACCCGGATGAGCCGGATCAGTTCATCTATTCGGTGATGATTGACAATCTTAAAGCCAGCACGCAGGTGATGGAACATTTGATCGGACTCGGTCATAGACGGATAGCTTATATTGGCGACCAGGCCGGCTTCCAGTCCGATACTGAACGCTTTGCAGGCTACCGTCAGGGGCTGGCCTTCGCGGATTATCCGTTCCTCCCGGAACTGGTTGTTCACGGCGATGGTAAGCCGGAGGGAGGGAGGCAAGCGATGGAGAGGCTGTTGGCGCTCCCCATGCCCCCGACAGCCGTTTTTTGCTATAACGATATGTCAGCGTTGGGCGCTTTACGCACGCTGTATGGGCACGGGATCAATGTCCCCGATGACATCTCCATTGTCGGATTCGATGATCTTTCCATTGCCTCTTTCACCTCTCCACTGCTTACTACAGTAGGCCAGCCGAAACAGCAAATGGGTCGCATGGCCATGGAAACAATGCTCAAGCTCATCTCCGGCGTTGATTCTAAAGCCAACATCAAGGTGGAGGGAGAATTGATCATACGTGAATCAACGGCCCCGCCGAAATCCTGAGACGCATGAGGAATATTGATGACATACTCGTTGCAAGATTTACTGATCAAACCAGACTCCCCCTTGGATGCTTCGGGAGAGATGCTGGTCGTGACACCGGAGTCTGCTGGTTTTGAATATCTGACGTTTCGGGTGCGGAAGTTATTGCGCGGGGATAAGTTTGCGTGTGAGACGGGCGCGTGCGAATTAGGCTTGTTGGTCTTAGGCGGACGCTGTTCGGTTGAGTCAACCGCTGGCTCCTGGCCGGCCTTTGGCAGTCGTGCACACGTGTTCGACGGATTGCCGACCGCGCTCTACCTGCCGATTGAGGCGGAGTTCACCGTCACGGCCGAAACGGATTGCGAGATCGCACTTTGTTACTCGCGCGCCGAAGAAAAATACCCGGCGCGGCTCGTTACCCCGGATGAAGTGGAGGTAGAGGTGCGGGGTGGCGCGAA
This sequence comes from Acidobacteriota bacterium, assembly GCA_013698055.1. Taxonomy (GTDB): domain Bacteria; phylum Acidobacteriota; class Blastocatellia; order Pyrinomonadales; family Pyrinomonadaceae; genus QHXM01. The sequence goes on along the minus strand of JACCVS010000162.1, from coordinate 4,484 downwards.
CGCCACACGTCAGATCAATCACATCCTGAAACCGGAATTTCCCGCGCAACGGCTACTCCTCGTCGAGGTCTACACGCCGAGCGGGAATTGGTCTAGTTATCCGCCACACAAACACGACGTACACAACCCGCCGGATGAAGTGGATTTGGAAGAAATCTATTACTACAAAGTTGACCGGCCCGAAGGGTATGCCATTCAGAGAGTCTATACGTCGGACGGACGCATAGACGAGACGCTGACCGTGCGCGACGGTGAACTGGTGTTGATTCCCGAAGGCTATCATCCGGTCGTCGCGGCGCACGGCTACAACGTCTATTACCTCAACGCGCTGGCGGGCAGCGCGCGCTCGATGGCGGCGGCGGACGACCCCGCATACGCCTGGGTGCGCGGATCATGGGTTGAACAAGACCCGCGCGTGCCGCTCGTGACCGGCGGCAAAGAGAGATGATGACGGAGCGAAAGTTCGACATCCTGACGATGGGTCGCAGTTCGATTGACCTTTACGCGAACGACATCGGCGCGCCTTTCCCGGAGATCAAAAACTTCGCCGCATACGTCGGCGGTTGTCCGACCAACATCAGCGTCGGCACACGCCGTTTGAACCTGCGCGCGGCCTTGCTGACAGCCGTCGGCGATGATCCGGTGGGTGATTTCGTGCTGAACTTTCTTGAGCGAGAGGGCGTCGCAATTGACTTCATTCCGCGCAAGGCCGGACGGCGCACGAGCGCAGTGATCCTGGGCATCGAGCCGCCCGACAAGTTTCCGTTGGTCTTTTATCGAGACAACTGCGCCGATGTCGAGTTGACCATTGATGACGTTCTCGCCGCGCCCGTTCCAGAGAGTCGCGTGCTGTTGATTACGGGCACGGGACTAAGCCGCGAGCCGAGCCATAGTGCCACCATCTTCGCTGCGGAACGGGCACGCGCCTGCGGCACGAAGGTCGTCCTCGATCTTGATTTTCGTCCCGACCAGTGGCACGACACGCGGGCCTTCGGTGTGAGTGTACGTTCGATCCTGCACTTAACCGATGTGGTGCTCGGCACGGCGGATGAAGTGAAGGCCGGCGCGCTCCATGAAGGCATCTCCGTCTCCGTCGAGCATTCACAAGTCTCCGGCGCGCGCGTGAGCGGTGACGTGCTACAAGCGGTGGAGACGATTCTGGGCGCAGGCCCCGCCGCCCTCGCGCTCAAGCGCGGCGGAGACGGAACCACCGTTTACTTAAACGGCGGCGAAAGGATCGAGGCCGCGACGTTCCCCGTCGAGGTGCAGAACGTCCTGGGGGCTGGCGACGCTTTCGCGAGCGGTCTTCTTTACGGCTATCTCAAAGGTTGGGACTGGCATCGCTCGGCGCGGATGGGGAATGCCTGCGGCGCAATCGTCGTCACCCGTCATGGCTGCGCCAATTTCATGCCCTCTGAACAAGAAGCCTTAGCATTCATCGAAGCACAGGGAGGATTTTAAGTGCAGGCTTTTCTTGACGAAGAGTTTCTTCCCGCTTCCGCACTGGCGAAGATAACTGAAGTGCGGGTGACAGACCCCGAATGCTCACTCCGCGCCGCCCGGACGCGGAAGCGCCGCGATACGCTCACGCCCGATGGGAGGCTCAACATTCTGGCGGCAGACCATCCCGCGCGCCGCGTCACCAAAGTCGGCGGCGACTCGCTGGGGATGGCCGACCGTCACGCTTACCTCGCGCGCATCGTGCGTGTGCTGCAAAGCGAGACGGTTGACGGCGTGATGGCGACGATGGATGTGCTCGAAGACTTGCTGATCCTCCACCAACTGATCCTTGAAGCCGGCGGAACTGCACTACTCGATAACCGGCTGCTCATCGGCAGTCTAAATCGCGGCGGACTGGCTGGTGCGAGTTGGGAAATGGACGATCCAATTACGGGCGTGTTGCCCGCGACCTGCGCCGCCATGGGTCTGGACGGAGCGAAGCTCTTACTACGCATCTGCGATGATGAGACGGGTTCGCTCAACACCATGCTCTACTGTGCCCGCGCCATCACGGAAATGAACGCTCTCGGTCTGCCGACATTTCTTGAGCCTTTGCCCGTCGTCAAAAGTGATGGCGGCTATCGCGTGGTCAAAACTGCGGAAGCGTTGGCGAAGATCGTGGGCGTGGCCTCGGCACTAGGCGACAGCAGCCGTCACCTCTGGCTGAAACTGCCCTACTGCGAAAACTATGAAGTGGTGGCACGCTCGACGACGCTGCCGATCCTGTTGCTCGGCGGCGAGTCGGTCGGCGATGCGACGCCACTGTTACGCGAAATTGCCGCCGGACTAGCTGCCGGATCGAACGTGCGCGGCGCGCTCGTCGGGCGCAACGTCCTCTTCCCCGGCGCGGAAGACCCGCTCGTCGTGGCGCAGGCCGCAGGCTCCATCATTCACCATCACTGGACAGTCGAGCATGCTCTGGACGCACAGGAATCGTGGCGCGGGCGCGACCTGAACCTGATGGCTCGCTTGTGATACAAAGATAAGATTTGCGCGCTGGGGTTTTCACAAACTTTGCTTTCAGAAGAGGTACAAGACATGACTCAGGGCAATCAGCCTAATAGCACAGATGTTCCACCGCCCGATGCGATCTTGATGCAAATGCTGTTCGGGGCGTTGATGCAAAGGAGCATTGGCGTTGTGGCAAAACTCGGCATTGCCGATTTACTTGCGGAGAAGCCGCAGACCGCCGATGAACTCGCCGCTCAAACCCAGACGCACGCACCGTCTCTGTACCGCGTCCTGCGTACGCTGGCGAGCGCAGGCGTCTTTGCGGAAATCGCCGACCAGAAGTTTGAACTCACGCCGATTGCCGCGCTGCTGCGCAAGGGTGCGCTGAACTCGATACGCGACTTTGCGGTGATGATGGATGAAGATTGGATTTGGCAGGCTTGGGGCGCACTAGCGTACAGCGTCAAAACTGGCGGAGTTGCACATGAAAAAGTTCAAGGGATGAGTTCTTTTGAGTTCTTCCAACAGAATAAAGAGGCCGGAAGGGTTTTCAACAGTGCGATGACGAACTTTACGCGGGCAGTTTTGCCAGCGGTTGTCGAGGCTTATGATTTTTCGGGTGTGGGCAAACTGGTTGACATCGCTGGCGGTCATGGACTGTTGCTCGCCGGAATATTAAAAGCGAATCCGCAGACGCAGGGAGTTTTGTTTGATCTTCCCTTTGTTATCGAGGGCGCGGGTGAACTGCTCGCAAAAGAGGGTGTCAGCGACCGCGTTGAACTCGCGCCGGGCGACTTTTTCGAATCAATACCGGCAGGCGCAGACGCCTACATGATGAAGCACATCATCCACGACTGGGACAACGAACACAGCATTAAAATCCTGCAAAATGTCCGCTCGGCTATGAACGAAAATGGCAAAATCTTAATCATTGAAATGGTCGTCCCCGAAGGCAACGAGCCGAGTCCAGCTAAAGCTCTCGACCTCTTGATGCTTGTCATGGAAGGCGGCAGAGAACGCACCAGGGATGAGTATCAAAGGCTACTGGAGGCGTCCGGCTTGAGACTGTCAAGAATCGTTCCGACAAAATCACCGTATAGCGTGATTGAATGTGAACGTATGTAGCCTGAGTAAAGTTGGGTTTTAACAAGCGCCGCTTAAGACCTTGGGGCTGGTTGCGGAAGCCAAGCCCTTGCACGATCCATCCAAGCTGGCAAGCTAGATGACACGAAGATGAAAACTCAAAGATTAACTACTGCCCAGGCGCTCATCACATTCTTGAAGAACCAGTATGTCGAGCGCGACGGGGAAGAGTCGTCTTTCTTTGCGGGTGTCTGGGGCATCTTCGGGCATGGCAACGTGGCGGGCATCGGTCAGGCGTTGCAACAGACGCCCGACTTTCGCTATTACCTCGCCCGCAACGAGCAGGCGATGGTGCATACGGCGACGGCTTACGCGAAGATGAAGAATCGGCTGGGTACATTTGCCTGTACGTCTTCGGTCGGGCCGGGGGCGACGAACATGCTCACGGGCGCGGCGACGGCGACGATCAATCGCCTGCCCGTGCTGCTGCTGCCCGGCGACATCTTCGCCCGCCGCAACGTCGCCCCCGTCCTGCAACAACTGGAGTCTGGACACACGCAGGACATTTCGGTCAACGATGCTTTCAAATTCGTCTCGCGCTACTGGGATCGCATCAACCGTCCCGACCAACTCCCCTCCGCCTTGATGGCGGCGATGCGCGTGCTGATTTCGCCCGCCGACACGGGCGCGGTCACGCTCGCGCTTCCACAGGACGTGCAGGCGGAAGCGTGGGACTACCCGGCGGAACTTTTCGAGCGTCGCGTCTGGCACATCTCCCGACCACTGGCCGACCGCGCGCTCCTCGCACGCGCCGTAGAATGGATTGGCGCGGCGCAGCAGCCTTTCATCATCACGGGCGGCGGCGTCATTTACAGCGAAGCGTGCGAAGCCTTGAGCCGCTTCGTCGAACAGACAGGCATTCCGGTTGGAGAGACGATGGCTGGCAAGGG
>JACCVS010000153.1 GCA_013698055.1 Acidobacteriota bacterium | reverse complement strand
TGCGAGATGGCGGCGCGCGCCGGAACAGGGATCGAGCTTGATCTCTCTCTCGTTCCGCAGCGCGAGCAGGGAATGACCGCTTACGAGATGCTGCTGTCGGAGTCGCAGGAGCGAATGCTGATTGTCGCGCACAGAGGCAGAGAGCGCGAGGTCGTGGATATCTTTCGCAAGTGGGATTTGGATGCGGTCGTCATCGGCAGAGTCCGCGATGGTAACAACATGCTCGTGATTCACAATAACGAGACGGTGGCCGACATTCCCGTCAGCGCGCTCACGGACGAAGCCCCGCTTTACACACGCCCGATGAAGAGCAGGGATGAGGGCAGCAGCGTGAGGGATGAAGGCATCAGCGTTGGCGGAGGTCTGGATGTCATTCAGCCCGCGCCGCCCACCGCACCAATCTTTCAAGAAAACAGTGCTTTGTCTTCAGACTCCAGACTCCAGACTCCAGACTCCAGACTTAATGAATCGTTGCTGCGTCTCGTCTCCGCGCCGAACATCGCGTCGAAAGAGTGGGTCTATCGCCAGTACGATCACATGGTCAGGACGAACACGGTGGTCATGCCGGGCGCGGACGCTGCGGTCGTGCGAATCAAGGAGACTCGCCGCGCCTTGGCGATGTGTCTGGACGGCAACGGGCGATACTGCGCCGCCAACCCGCGCGAGGGTGCGCGTCTCATCGTCGCCGAAGCCGCACGCAACGTCGTCTGCGTTGGAGCGCGACCCATCGCCATCACGAATTGCCTGAACTTCGCTTCGCCAGAACGCCCCGAAGTGATGTGGTCTTTCTCGGAAGTGATAGACGGCATTGCTGAAGCGTGCAGGGCGTTTAATACTCCCGTCGTCTCCGGCAACGTTTCTTTCTATAACGAGACGGAAGGACGCGGCATCCTGCCCACGCCCGTCATCGGCATGGTCGGACTGATCGAAGACGTGCGCCGCGTCGTTCAGCATGGCTTCAAAGCTGCGGGAGACATCATCGCGCTTCTGGGAACGACGGATGACGATCTTTCCATCAGCGAATATGCCGCGACTATCGAAGGCCGAACGACGGGCGAGATGATCCATGAAGGGCGCGTGCCCGCGCTTGATCTTGATCTTGAAAAAAGCGTGCAGGCGACCTGTCTGCGCGCGGCTGAAAGCGGCTTGCTTCGCTCGGCTCACGATTGCTCGGACGGCGGGCTGTCCATCGCTCTGGCCGAATGCTGCTTTTCATCGCTCAATCGTGAAGCAATCGGTGCGGAAGTTGACCTCGCGGGAACGCTTGGCATTCAGGCGCTACTTTTTAGCGAATCGCCCTCGCGCATCATCATCAGCTTCGGTGAAGACACGCTCGAACAAATAGAAGAGATCGCCCAACGCGCGAATTGCCCGTTCACAATTCTGGGGCGTACGGGAGGCAAGCGTTTGAGCATCAAAGCGGACGGTGAAGAAGTTATCAGTCTCCCCGTCGCCGAGCTTGAAGCCGCCTGGCGCATGTCGTTAGTGTCAAAGCTCCACGCGGAAGTAATGACTGCGGCTTGAGCAGAGTGCGTTGATTTATCTTTATGGCTATACTGCAAGGGCGGAGGCGCGAATGTTAGACCTGAACCAACTCGATATCAAGTACATCATCAATGAGACTGGCGAAAAGACCGCCGTTATTCTTTCTATCGAAGAGTTTCAAGAGCTTCTCGAAGACATCAATGACCTGGCGGCTGTAGCCGAAAGGCGGACAGAACCCACAACCCCACACAATGAATTGATTGCCGGGCTAAAGCGAGATGGAGTCATATAAAATCGAGTGGAAGCATTCTGCCGTCAAAGAACTCAGGAATCTCCCGAAAGATGCGGTCGTCAGAATTCTGAAAGCAGTCGAACAGTTACCCGATAGTCCTTATCCTGTAGGAGTGCGAAAGCTAGTCGGCTCAGAACATAGTTATCGCCTTCGGGAAGGCTCATATCGAATTATATATACTGTTTCATCCTCGTCTCTAATTATAGAAATCATCCGTGTTGGCCATCGCAAAGACGTTTACGAGCGATAGTTGGATTTCTTCAATGGCAGCAAAACTTAAATAGATGATAAGGAATACCCGATGAAGCGAGCGGTCTTGATTTTGTTCGGTCTCTTCTTGTGCGCGCAGGTCAGCTTCGCGCAGGTCGGCAGCAATGCCAGAAAAAGACAGGCCGATCCACGTATCAAGGCCGCTCTTGATGAGATTGGTTATAAATACGAGTTGACGGAAGACAAAGACTATCGGTTGACCATCGAAAACGATCAGATGGAGAAGGTGGTCAATGGAAGGACTACTTACCGAAGCCAGCTTGCATTCGTTAACTCGAATACCGAGAAGTATTCTTCACTTGAAATCAGGGAGGTCTGGTCTCCGGCCTTTTACTCTGCCGGGCCGCTCTCTGCCGCCATCGCCAACAGATTGCTGCGTGAAAACAATTCCGTCAAATTCGGCGCGTGGCGCGTGGACGTGCAGGAGGCTTCGGGTAAATATCTCACCATGTTCGCAGTCCAGATCGCCGCCGACAGCGATGCGGAAGCGCTTAGACTGGCGATTAAAAGCGTGATCCTGGTCGCCGACCGGATGGAAAATGAATTGACCGGAAAAGACGACTACTGAACAGCAGGGATGAGGGATGAGGGATGAGGGATGAAGTAAAGCCTGATTGAATGATTGATTCAATTGACTCCTTTACTCAATCCATTTCATCCCTCATCCCTCATCCCTTATCTTGATGCACTCGCGCTTCATCCATAACAATGATCTGTTGGGCGTGACGAAAGCGCGCGTTGAGGCCGTCTCGCTCTACGGGCGAGGCGTTTTCACGACGCTCGCTGTCCATCATCATCAGCCGTTCCTCTGGTCTGAGCATTGGGCGCGCCTGTTGGGTCATGCCGCGCGCGTTGGTCTGGATAAGATCGAGTTTGACGAGACGAGTGTCAGGGCATCGCTCGCGCGCCTCATCGAAGCCAACAAGGTGAAGGAAGGTCGAGCGCGCTTAACACTGATGACGACGACGGAGAGCGGCGTCTGGAGAGTCAAAGATACCGACGACTGCAAGACAGATTTACTAATCCTGACGGGTGATGCTCGCGCCGCGTCCGAAGACGGACTGGCGCTCACGATCTCTCCCTATCGCGTCAACACGCTCTCGCCCCTGGTCGGAATAAAGAGCATCAATTATCTCGACCACATTCTCGCCTGGGAAGAAGCGCGTGCGCGCGATTTCGATGAAGCCCTGACGCTTAACGAGCGCGGCGAGATTGTCTCTACTACGATGGCAAATATTTTCTGGGTGACTGACGGCACTCTGCACACGCCCGCTCTCACGGCTGGCGCGCTTGCAGGCACAACACGCGCCTGCATCAAAGAGCTTGCCGCTACGCTCTCCATCCCACTTGTTGAAGGCGTCTATGATTTATCTGATCTGGGAGATGCGGACGAAATCTTTCTCACTTCCGCAGGACATGGCGTCGGCATTGTGACGACGTTCGATTTTCACCGCTACACCGTCGCGGTCGGCAGCGTCGCATTGCGCTTGCGCGAAGCGCTCCGCCAACTGACGCTTCAAACGGATTGAAAGCTTCTGACAAGTGATAAGTGATAAGTGATAAGTGAAAACCCTCTCCTGTCGCCCATTACTTATTGCCAATCACCCATCTATTTTCTCGCCAGCACAACCGGAGACGCTTCGGCGGCGCGGATACGCTCAAAGAAGGTGCGGAAAGTAGAGTATTGGTCTGCCGGGATGGTTGAGGCGCGTTGGACGAGCGTACGCGTGAAGACGAGATGACCGTCTTTGAGTTCATAGGTCGAGGCGTAGTTGCCGAAAGATGCTTCGAGCTTCACAGGGTCAGGCATCTCGTCCACGTCAAAACCTTCGGGGAGCTTGACGCGCACCGTCTCAGTATAGGCACGAGAGCGTAGGACGACCGGGTTTTTGCGCGAGGCTCCCGTCAGCGAAAGCCAGTCAAGTCGCGAAACGATGGCGGGCTTGAAGACGAGCAGGCGATCTTGCATGAGTTGCGCGTAAGAGTTGGCTGTGAATTCAACATCGAGGGCGAAGTTGCCCTCGAAAAGCCACCAAGAGCGTGAGCGACCGGAGATTCTAAGCAAGATGGGAATTTATGCAAGCAGGCAAATAAGACTTTTAGAGCCGAATTAGCCCTGTCTGCCGTCTGCTTGCTTCTTGGAAATAAGTCAGCTTCAAGAGTGTGAAACTCTTGAAGCCGCTCAGTTCGTCAGCAGCAGCTATGTTATAATTCGCGCCTTGATTATTCCCGTTTTAGTGAGACAATTACCTGCTTGTTTGCAGCCGTAGGAGGATTCGCCAGATGGCCACTGAACTCAAACGCGCGAGCGCGTCGCTCGATAAGATAGAGGAACTGCTGGGAACAGATGCGCGCACGTTGCTCGACCACACGTCACGCACGATTCCAAAAGATCAAATCCAGGCACCGGGCGCGGATTTCGTTGATCGTGTCTTTGCGCAAAGCGACCGCAACCCTTCGGTGCTGCGCTCACTGCAAACGCTCTATGACAATGGGCGGCTCGCTGGTACGGGCTATCTCTCGATTCTGCCGGTTGACCAGGGCATAGAGCATTCGGCGGGAGCTTCTTTCGCGCCCAACCCGCAATATTTCGATCCAGACAATATCGTCAAGCTCGCCATCGAGGGCGGCTGTAATGCTGTCGCTTCGACTTTCGGCGTGCTCGGCATCGTTGCCCGCCGCTACGCGCACAAGATTCCTTTCATCGTCAAGATCAACCATAACGAGTTGCTCACTTACCCGAACAAGTTCGACCAGGTTCTCTTCGGGACGGTGGATCAGGCGCGCGATATGGGAGCGGTTGCCGTCGGCGCAACCATCTATTTCGGCTCGGAGGAATCAACGCGGCAGATTACGGAAGTCGGCGAAGCGTTTGCCATCGCGCACGAGCTTGGGATGGCGACGATCCTTTGGTGCTACCTGCGTAACCCGAAGTTCAAGTCGAAGGAAGGCGGCGACATGCACGCGGCGGCTGATTTGACGGGGCAGGCCAATCACTTAGGAGTGACGATTCAGGCGGATATCATCAAACAGAAATTGCCCGAGCGAAACGGCGGGTATAACCTGCTCAACGTCGAAAGCTCTTATGGCAAGACGAGCAAGAAAATTTACGAAGAGCTAACCTCGGACAATCCGATTGATCTTGTGCGCTATCAGGTTGCCAATTGCTACATGGGACGCTGCGGGTTGATTAACTCGGGCGGTGAATCCAAGGGCGCATCGGATATGACCGAAGCCGTTCGCACCGCCGTCATCAACAAGCGCGGCGGCGGCATGGGTCTCATTTCGGGTCGCAAGGCTTTCCAGCGACCGATGAACGAAGGAATCGAGCTGCTGAACGCGATTCAGGACGTGTATCTCTCAGACGAGATTACAGTAGCGTGAGAAGAGCAGAATTCAGGAGTCAGAATTCAGAATCCAGAATGAAAGGCTGAAACCTCTTCTGTTTTCATTCTGACTCCTGACTCCTGAATTCTGGATTCCGCTTTTCATCCGAGCCGCCCCTGTGATATACATCTCCGGCACGAATTTCGGACGCTCAACAGTTGAAAGCAATCAAACGTTTAAGTCTATCAAGCCTTGAGCATGGCTCCGCGCTCAGATGAACGGCAAAAATCCCCGCAGCACGCTATCTATAGCCGGTAAGCGTGCTGAATAAACTGAAAATACGGTAGAGATTCCTCCCCCTGAGGAGGCTTAGCCCCAAAAACAGATGTCTGCATCACTGAAGGTTACCCCTGAATCTTTCGGTCGGAACGTCGGGCGCTGGCTCGACATCATCAGAAACAATTTCCTGTTCAGTTACTGGATAGGTTTCTTCACCGATCCTTTAACCATCGCCTTCCTCTTAATCTGGGACATAGCCGTCCTTCAGAGCAACGTCTATCTGCTGACAGCCTCTTTCGCGGCGGGACTCACGGGCTGGACGCTTCTTGAGTATTGCTTCCATCGCTGGATTTATCATAAAGGCCAGACACTGCTGCACGCCGGACACGCCATGCACCACGAAGACGCGAAGCTGCTGATCGGGATGCCGTGGTTCTTAAACACGAGCGTCTACATGGGCGTCTGGTACGTCTTTACCTACTGGCTGGAGGCGCGCTACGTTTCCGGCTTCTCCTCGGGCGTGCTGGCCGGATTCATCTTCTACTACTGTTTCCATCACATCCATCATCACTACAATCCGAAAAGCGCCTGGTACAGGAAACTCCGCACCCACCACAAGATTCACCATCAAGTGCCCGGAACGAACTTTGGAGTCACGATGACATTCTGGGACAAGGTTTTCGGCACGACCTACCGCAAAGCTGAAGCTGGCTCGAAGAAACGGCTCGCCAGCCCGGCAAATAGCCCAACTTTATAGTCTGAAGATTCGTCCTTCTTTGAAAGCGAATAGGCAGGACGGCCATAATCTTGTTATGATGTGGCCGTTAGCCAAAGTCTCCAAAGTAGAAGAATCTGCCAAGCATCTTGCATCCCGAACAAGCGCAGACAACAGATGTGGAAATCCTTCGCGGCATTGCCGGCGGAGACGAACAAGCTCTGTCTTCGCTTTATGATCGCTACAGGCTAATCCTATTTGGCCTCATCCTCCGTATATTACATAGCCAGTCTGAGGCTGAAGACGTTTTGCAGGAAGTTTTCCTGCAAGTCTGGCGTCGGGCATC
>JACCVS010000116.1 GCA_013698055.1 Acidobacteriota bacterium | reverse complement strand
AAAACATGAAATTACACCCATTCGGAGCGATTCGCTTGCCTGTGTCCACATGTTATACTTCGGGCGTCTGCCGGTTCAATCTTCTGCGGCAGACAATTTTGTCTTCGCAACTTTAACATCATGGCCGAGTTCATTTGTCGTCTGGGAACGCCTGCGGGCGAAGTCGTCACGCGCACCATTGAAGCCGTCGGCGCGCCGGAAGCTCGCTCGCGACTTGAAAGCGAGGGCTTTCGCGTCTTTACCATCACGCCGCCGAAGACTATCGGCGTGGCGGCTCTGACAAGGCGCGGCGGCAAGGGCGCTCAATCGCGTTTCAAGGCCAACGATTTCCTGCTCTTCAATCAACAGCTCGCGGCGCTCCTGCGCGCTGGCATCCCGATCCTGCAAGCCATCTCGATGCTTCGCAAGCGTGCTCAATCCGCCGGGCTGGGGATGGTGCTGACGGATGTCGAAGAGAAGATTCGCGGCGGGATGGCATTGTCGGCGGCCTTCGCCGCGCAGGGGCCGATCTTCCCGCGCATTTACACGGCCTCTATCCTGGCGGGGGAGCGTTCGGGCGCGCTCGACGAGGTGCTTGACCGGTATGTCGGATACATGCGACGCAGCGTCGGCCTGCGGCGCAAGATTCGTGGCGCGCTCGCCTATCCGACGCTGCTCCTGTTGGCCTCTATCGGCATGGTGGGTTTTCTGACGGTTTACGTCGTGCCGCGCATGTCGAGTCTGTTTGAAGGCATCGGTAGAAATCGCTTGCCGTGGCTGACAGTTCTCGTGACGGGAATCTCCACGTGGCTGACCTTAAATTTATGGTGGCTCGCTCCTCTCCTGATAGTCGGATTCGTAGCTTTCATCTTCTGGTCGCGCACGCCTTCGGGAAGACTGACCATTGATCGAACGCTTTTGAAGCTCCCCTTAATCGGGAAACTCTTGCAGCAGGTGGCCGTCGCGCAGGCCACGCGCAGCCTGGCGACGCTGCTCGCGGGCGGCATCACGCTCGTGGAGTCATGGGAGATTGCGGCGGAATCCATCACGAATCGCGAGCTGCGGCGCAGGAGTTCCGCGATCCTGCCGATGATTCGTGAAGGGCGCTCGTTTACAGAGAGTTTGGAATCGGCTGGCTGGTTCCCGGAGCTGGCGATAGACATGATCGGCGTCGGGGAGCGTTCAGGTTCTTTACGCGAGATGCTGGATGAAGTCTCGGCATTCTACGATTCCGAATCCGAGGTGAAGCTTGAGCAGTTGACGACGACGATAGAGCCTGCGATTCTTATCGTCATGGGCGGAGTCGTCGTCACGATTCTGCTGAGTATTTATCTCCCGATTATTTCAGCCATCTCCGGCGCATCGTCAGGACGATAGATAATGTCAGGATTCAAAATTCAAAGTTCTCTCTTGAACTTTAAGCATTGAGCCGCGAATGTTATGGAACAGTTGCCGGAAGGATACCCAGAAACGACTTCATCTTATGATGAAGTCTTGCCGCGCATGGGGACGGGCGCTTTGAACGCGTTGCCGGAGGACAATGATCCGCCCGAAGTGCGCGAGGCTCGTTCGCTCGCTCGCCGCTACCGCCTGCCTTACGTTGATCTGCTTCCGCCCGAAGGTGAATCGCCGATAGATTACGCTCTGTTGGGAGAGTTGCCCGTTGATTTGATGATGCGGAACCAGTTCGTGCCGCTCAGGCGTGAAGGCAAGCGCCTGCACGTTGCGATGGCCGACCCGACCGATCTCGATAGGTTGGATGAGCTGGCGAGCGCGCTTCATGCGCGGATTGTCCCGCACGTGGCGACAGCCGGGGCGATTGATGTAGTCCTCAGAAAAGGCGATGCCACACAACGCGTGTTGCAGGAGGCCGCCTCGGGCTTTCGGATTTCGCTTGTCAAAGAGACCGAAAGCGGCGAAGAAGTCTTAGACCTTGATCGTTTGGCGACCGACTCGGATATGTCGCCGATCATCAAGCTCGTTGATACGGTCATCTACAACGCGATGGAAAATCGCGCTTCCGACATTCACATCGAGACGCGCGATACAGAGGTACAGGTCAAATACCGCATTGACGGCGCGCTCTATGCTAAGGTTGACCCGATTGACCTCGCTTATCATCAAACGCTCATCTCGCGCATCAAGGTCATGTCGGAGCTGGACATCGCGGAGCGAAGAGTTCCGCAGGATGGCCGTTTCCGCGTGCGCTACAAGGGGCGCAACGTTGACTTTCGTGTCTCGATCATGCCGACTGTTCATGGCGAGGATGCCGTCATTCGTATTCTCGATAAGGAACAGATCAATGAAGAGTTTCGCAATTTGAATCTGGATGTCGTCGGTTTCTCGGAAGATGACATCAGGAAATTTCGCCGCTACATCGCGGAGCCTTACGGGATGGTACTCGTCACGGGGCCGACCGGCTCGGGAAAAACGACGACGCTCTACGCCGCGCTCAACGAGATTCGCAACGAAGAAGATAAGATCATCACGATTGAAGACCCGGTTGAATACCAGTTGCACGGCATCACGCAGATTCCGGTCAACGAGAAAAAGGGATTAACGTTCGCGCGCGGGCTTCGTTCCATCCTGCGCCACGATCCCGATAAGATCATGGTCGGTGAAATCCGCGATGAAGAGACGGCGCAGATCGCCATTCAATCCGCGCTGACCGGACACCTCGTGTTCACGACTGTTCACGCCAACAACGTGATTGATGTCATCGGGCGTTTCCTGAATATGGGCGTCGAGCCTTACAATTTCGTGTCGTCTTTGAACTGCGTGCTGGCGCAACGGCTGGTTCGCATCCTCTGTCCGGTTTGTAAGCGACCGTATCATCCGCCGGACACCGAGTTAATGGAATCGGGCTTGCGGCCTGAGGAGCAAGCGGGGCGCGTCTTTTACATGAGCGTCGGTTGCGATGCCTGCAACCACACGGGCTATCGCGGGCGCACGGCGATTCACGAATTGCTCGACCTGACGGATAATATTCGCGAGATGATCGTGGAGCGTCGCCCTGGCTCTGAAGTGCGCCGCGCGGCTGAGGCCGAAGGATTGACAGGCCTGCGCGACTCCGCGCTCCAAAAAGTTTTCGCCGGTATCTCCACGCTGCACGAAATCAATCGTGTGACGTTTGTTGAAGAAGTAACTGTAGGGAAGTAGTCAGTAAACAATGACCAGTAATCATTAAAGCCCAGACGCAATAAGCAGCGTTAGTGGTTTTGCTGTTAACTGACCACCAACCACTGCTTTTCGGGAACTGTGTTTGACGCAGAGCGTTTGATAAGTTTATGGCGCGCTCGCGAATTGAGCCGGTTCCGTGGTTTTAATTAAATTCCGTGTTGTTGCCGTCTTTCCTGTTAATTGTACGTCTTATCTCTGAAAGAGGAATTGAGATGAAAAGATCATCAATTCACGCGCGCTCGTTCGCATCGCTCGTCGTGATTTTCTGTTTGCTGGCCGCGCCCATGACGGCATTCGCCAAAAAGGGTGAGAAGAACTACAAGCAAGGCTTGAGGTACGAAGCGGCGCAGCAATGGGAGAAAGCCGCGCAGGAGTTTACGCTCGCCGTCGCCGCCGACCCGTCGAACATCGAGTATCAACTTCATTATCGCCGCGCTGTCTTTAATGCTTCGCAGACCTACATGCAGCAGGGACGCGCGCTCGCCGAGCAGCGCGACTACATCGGAGGATACAATGCCTTTCGCCAGGCTTACGGCTACGACCCCGTGAATGAGCTGGCGCTCTCCGAGATGGAGCGGATGTTGCGCCTGCAACGCGAGAAGACCGGAGAGGTCGGCGCGGGCGATGGTGGAAACGGCAAAGGCGCTAAAGTTACGCAGCTTTCAGATCGTCAGCAGGGAACGGGCGGAACGCCGGCAGAGCCGGGAGCAGCGGACACTGCCCGGCAACAGGAAACCCTGCCGCCTTCGCGCGCCGATCAACTGCGAGTCATCAAATACAACGGCGACCTCAAGAGTCTGATTCGGAATCTCACAGAGCAACTCGGTTTCAACGTGATCTTCGACAGTCAATCGTTTCGCGCGCCGCGAACCGTCGAAGCCAATTTCACGGATGTGACGACGGCACAGGCGCTCGATTTAATCTTTCTACAGGAGGGTCTGTTCTTCCAGAAAATCAACCGTCGCACTGTTCTCGTCGCCGATCAGAACAGGCGTGCCCAGTTTCAACAACTCGCTATTCGCACTTTCTATCTCTCGA
>JACCVS010000282.1 GCA_013698055.1 Acidobacteriota bacterium | reverse complement strand
GAGTATATCGGCCAACGCCAGGCGACCGGGAACCTGCGTATTTTCATCAAGGCCGCGCAGCAGCGGCGCGAGGCGCTCGACCACGTTCTCCTGACCGGCCCGCCGGGCTTAGGCAAAACCACGCTCGCCAACATCGTCGCCAACGAAATGGGCGCGGAGTTGCGCTCGACCGCCGGGCCCGTCATCGAGAAAGCTGGCGACCTTGCCGCCCTGCTCACAAACTTGCAGGAAGGCGACGTGCTTTTCATAGACGAGATTCACCGCCTCAATCCGGCCATCGAGGAAGTGCTGTATCCGGCAATGGAGGATTACCAGCTAGACCTCATGATCGGCCAGGGCACCGCAGCGCGCTCGATCAAATTGGAACTGCCGAAATTCACGCTCGTCGGCGCGACAACACGTCAGGGATTAATCACTGCTCCCTTGCGTGGTCGTTTCGGCATCGTCTTTCATCTGGACTTTTACAATCACGATGATCTGGAAGTGATCGTCAAACGCTCGGCAGATATTCTCGGCGTCGAGATAGATGAGGGCGGCGCACGCGAGATTGCCCGGCGCGCTCGCGGCACACCGCGAATTGTCAACCGCCTTTTGCGTCGCGTGCGCGATTACGCCGAAGTTGACTACGACGGGCGCATCACGCACGAAATCGCAAGCGACGCTCTCAACCGGATGGAGGTTGATACCTTTGGCCTGGACGAGATTGACCGCAAGCTGCTCTTGACGATTATCGAAAAATTTGGCGGCGGGCCTGTTGGCCTGGGCACGATCTCCGCTTCGATTAACGAGGAGAAAGATTCCATCGAAGAGATCATCGAGCCTTATTTGATCCAGATAGGTTTCCTGAATCGCACGCCGCGCGGGCGCATGGTGATGCGCCTCGCTTACGAGCATTTCGGCCTCAATTTCCCGACGACGAATAGGCCAAGTTTGTTTGACACGGAACAGTAGAATCAACAGGACTGCTCGGAGTTCGCAGTTTTAGCTAAAGCCATGAACACGAAACCTCGTTCAACTCTCTGCTTTCGGACAAGCATTTCTCTCGCGCTTGCTTTACTGCTCCTACCGACTCATGCCCTTTCACAGCAACGCGGACGCGTGAAGCCCACTGCTGCCGCGCAGAGCAAAAACGCGGAACGCGCACGGCGCGCGCTGGCTCTTACGTTGCTCGTAGAGACGGCTGACAAAGCGCGCGTGTTCGACGATCTATTTTACCGCGCGAGGATTCAAATGCTCGCCGCAGATGCGCTCTGGCCTCACGACGAGCGACAGGCGCGTGCCATTTTTCGACGCGCGTGGGAAGCAGCCGCCGCGTCAGACAAAGCGGATATGGAAGAAGAGGCGCGCGAGGCAGGCGTGCTTCCCGGCGCAGTAGTTCAAAAGACAACGGAAGCGCGCGACGAAGTTCTCGCAAAAGCCGCGACACGCGATGCCCGGCTGGCCGAAGTTTTCCTGCGCGATCTGGCGAGCGACAAGGATGCTGGAAATGCTGCCCGCAATGAGCGGCAACGCACGCCGTGGCGCGAGTTGAGCGCAAGCGGCGCACGTCGCCTCGCGCTCGCCAACGAGATGCTGGCGGCTGGCGAAACACGCCGCGCGTTTGAGGTTGCCACGCCACTCATCAACGAAGGCGTGAGCGCGTCACTCATCGCGTTCATCCTGCGACTGCGTAAGCAAAATGTTAATGATGCCGACGCGCTCTACCTGCAACTTTTGGAACGCGCTGCCGCTGATCCTCGAACAGATGCCAACGCGGTGTTGCTGCTTTCATCACCCGTCATCTCGCCAAACTTGATGGTCGTCGTTGACGAATTCGGCTCTGTGCAATTTACCTTGACTGACTCTGGTACGCGCTCCACCCCGCAGCCAGCATTTCCTCAAAAAGCAGCGGCTGGTTTCTACAATCTTGCAGCGTCTGTACTCTCAAGACCCGCCACTTCGCGAGATGCGCTCACAATGCAGGAGTTGATGTCGCGTTTTTACGCTACGGGGCGGCTGCTTCCCTTCTTTGAGAATTCTTCAGCGCCTTATGCTGTCCATGCTCCGACTTTGCGCGCACGCCACAGCGAACTATTCAACGAGATCGAAGCGGGACGCCGCGAACAGATCACTTCACAGTTTAACGCCAGCGGCCCAGCGCCCAGGGGATATGTTGACCCGCTTCGCGCACTGGCTGACGACCTTGCACATGCCCCCGACTCCGCCGCTCGCGAAAGCATCGCGCTCTTGATGGTCAGGGCGGCTGTCCGCAACAGGTACTGGGATCGCGCACGCCGCGCCGCAGCAGAGATAGAAGATGGTGGACGCCGAAAGAGCGCGCTCACTTTCATTCAGGTTCACCAGATCAAAGATATTCTGCACGCTTACGAAGACCAGGAAGAAGATGACTTCGAGAGCATCGCAAAGTTCGTGCGCGAGGCCGACGTGCCGCCATTCGCCAAAGCCTGGGGCTTCGCTCAGACGGCGATCATTGCGGCGCGAAAAAAAGATTCTCGCGCCTCTCAAAACGTCGCGGAGCTTATCAACGAAGCTGAGGCTCAGGCCGCGCGCACCGCGCCGGGGAAGCCGGAGCGCGTCGCCGCATACGGTGTTGTGGTCATGGTCGCCTCCAGCCTCGATGCGCCGCGCGCGTGGACGTTGCTCCGTGAATTCGTCAAGGCGGCAAACGCGGTCGAGGACTTCACTGGAGACAACGCTTCGTTTGACTTAAACGCAGACGATAGCTCGG
>JACCVS010000106.1 GCA_013698055.1 Acidobacteriota bacterium | reverse complement strand
GAAGATTACCGCGATGGCTATCAGCAGGGCTTTGAAGCGGGCTACGAAACGGGCTATGAGCGGCGTGGCTTTAATTCGACCATCCCGGCGAATCTCTCACGTCGCGGCACAGTGGATTCGCAAAGCGGGGGAGTTTCCGTTC
Source organism: Acidobacteriota bacterium (assembly GCA_013698055.1). GTDB lineage: Bacteria > Acidobacteriota > Blastocatellia > Pyrinomonadales > Pyrinomonadaceae > QHXM01. Next base: position 5,059 of record JACCVS010000106.1, on the reverse strand, counting down.
CTTCTTCGAGCAGCACCAACAATAACAGCAGCAACAGTGGCGGCAACAGCGGTAATAATAGCAGTAGTAGCAGCGGCCCGGCCACACCCGCTAACGTCAGCTTCATTCCGGCGAACACGATGCTGCGCGTCGAGCTTCTCACCAATCTTTCGACGGATGCGACTCAGCGCGGTGACCGTTTTCAGGCTCGCGTCGTGGAACCCGCCGAGTATCAGGGCGCGATGATCGAAGGCCACGTGACGCGCGTCAAGCGACCCGGAAAAGTTAAAGGCAGCGCCGAGCTGCAACTGGCTTTCGACAAGATTAGCTCGAACAGCCGCTGGACGGATTTCAAGGCACAACTCGTCGAAGTTGTTGATACCGGCGGCGACGGCGTCGGCGAGGTTGATGAGGAAGGCGGCGTCAGGGGCAAAGACAAAACCAAGGATGATGTCGCGAAGGTCGGAGCCAGCGCCGGCGTCGGCGCGATCATCGGCGCGATTTTCGGCGGCGGCAAAGGCGCAGCCATTGGCGCGGCAATCGGCGGCGCGACCGGAGCAGGCGGCGTCCTGACTTCGCGCGGCAAAGACATTCGCCTCGATAACGGCCAGCATCTCAGGATTCGCACCTCAAACGAAACAAGGTTCTGAAGGACAGAATCCAGAATCCAGGAGTCAGGAGCCAGAATAAAAACAGAAGAGGGTTTCAGCCTTTCATTCTGGCTTCTGGCTTCTGGCTCCTGACTTCTGCTTTTTGACCCCCGCTCTTCATGCTCATCACACTTCTCACAGATTTCGGCACGGCAGACTATTTCGTGGGCGCGATGAAGGGCGTGATCCTCTCGATTAACCGGGAGGCGCGCATCGTTGACATCACGCACGAAATCCCGCCGCAGGATATTCAGGCGGGCGCGTTTACGCTCATGGCAGCGTATCAGTGCTTCCCGGCTGAGACTGTTCATGTCGCGGTTGTCGATCCCGGAGTTGGCTCAGAGCGTCGCCCGATTGTCGTTTCCGGCGGCGGGCAATTCTTTGTCGGCCCGGACAACGGATTGTTTAGCTTTATTTACGAGCGCGAGCGCGATGCGCGGGTTTTTCACCTGACGAACGAAGAATATTTTCGCCCAAGTGTCAGCGCGACCTTTCACGGGCGCGACGTGTTCGCTCCTGTCGCGGGTTCTCTCTCAAAGGGCGTCAGCCCGGAACAACTCGGAGAGGAAATCAGGGATTGCGTTCGTTTGCCTTTTCTCAATGCGAAGCTCTCGGCGGATAACTCCGTCGTCGCTTCGATCATCCACATAGATCGTTTTGGCAACTGCGTGACGAACCTCACGCCTGACGACATTACCGCAACGATGATCGCAGCGGGCGTGAATCTCACGATTAACGGATGGAAGATAACTTCTTTTCGCCGCTTCTTCGCCGAAATGCAGGATACACCCAGCGAATTGTTCGCCATCTGGGGCAGCGCCGGGTATCTGGAAATCTCAGCCTACCAGGCTTCCGCTGCGCAACTGCTCGGCGCGAAACGGGGACAGCCGGTTACAGTAAAAAGTGATAAGTGACGAGTGACGAGTTAAAGAAAATAGTTCCTTGCTCAGAGCTTAGTCTTATTCTTGCTTGTCACTCCTCACTTGTCACTCGTCACCGTCTTTGTTATCTTCGCCTCATCCCAAAAAACGAAGGATTCCCATCATGGACAAACCGAAAGAAGCCAGTGCGACGGCGAGCGCAGCCACCGTCGGGTTGAGAGGTGTGGTTGCTGCAAGTTCTTCCATCGGCGATGTGAACGGTGAGAAGGGCGAACTCATCTACCAGGGCCTTAATATCCACGACCTCGCCAAGAATTCCACATTTGAAGAAATCATTTTTCTGCTCTGGAACGGGCACCTGCCGAAGCGCGCCGAGTTGGACGAGCTGAAGCGCAATATCGCTGCCAATCAGGAACTCGCGCCGGAGCTTCTTGCCCTGATGAGGCAGTTCCCGAAGGACGCCGAGCCGATGGATTCGCTCCGCACGGCTGTCTCTGCCCTTGATTTCTATGACAAGAACTCGAAAGACACGTCGCGTGAAGCCAGCATCAGAACAGCCACTCGCCTGACGGCGCAATTTCCCGTCATCGTCGCCACTCTCGACCACCTCCGCAAAGGCGAAGAGCCGGTTCCGGCGAAGCCCGAATTAAATATCGCGACCAACTTTCTTTACATGCTCAAAGGCGAGATGCCCTCCGCGGAGGACGCTCACATCCTCGATGTCGCGCTCATTCTTCAAGCCGATCACGAACTGAATGCTTCGACGTTTACGTCGCGCGTTGTCGCGGGCACGCTCGCAGACATGTACGGCGCGGTGACGGCGGCGATAGCCGCGCTCTCGGGGCCGCTTCATGGCGGCGCGAACACGAACGTGATGAAGATGCTGCTGGAAATCGGCGAGGTTGATCGCGTCGAGCAGTTCATCAAAGACGCGCTGGCTGCGAAGAGGAAAATCATGGGCTTCGGCCACGCTGTCTACAAGACGGAAGACCCACGCGCCACGAATTTCCGTCGCTTCTCGAAAGAGATAGCCGAGCGGACGGGCGACATGAAGTGGTACGAGATGTCGCGCAAGGTTGAAGAAACGATTATGCGCGAGAAGGGATTGTTCCCGAACGTGGACTTCTTCTCGGCCTCGACCTTTTACATGATGGGAATTCCACTCGACCTCTACACGCCGATCTTCGCCATCAGCCGCATCAGCGGTTGGACGGGACACATCCTTGAACAGTATGCGAACAACAAACTGATTCGCCCGCGCGCCGAATACGTTGGCCCGCGTGATGTTCCTTACGTGGCAATTGATGAAAGATAAATAAGCACTCAGCGTACAGCAATCAGCCCTCAGCTTCTACGGATTTGGAAGCTGAGGGCTGATTGCTGATGATTTGACGATTATCTGTTGACTGAGATGCCGAGTATCTTCGGGTTGTTCAGAAACTCGCTCAAGCGCTTCGGGCTGAGTTTCACACGGGCTATGACAGCGTCGGTCTGGTCAATCGTCACAACCATCAGCTTAATGTTCTTGCCCGCTTCTCTGGCGTAAACGTAAACCTGCTCGCCATCGCGCGAGCGAATTCGCACGAGCGGCTGCCACTCCGGGTTGAGCGCGCCACGCATGACTAAGGCAAGTTCCGTATCCAGCTTTCCCGCCGCAAAATTCAGATTCTCGAAGATCGCTACCTTGAAACTCTTGACTCCGGCAGGGCGCACAATCTTGACGAAGAAGTTGGCGAGGCCGAGAAAGGGGATGCTGACGCGTTTCGCCTGATATCGCAGCTTGAGATGTTTCGCTATCGCGTCGAATTCCGGGTCGTCCGCTCGTGCAGTTTGCGGGACGGCCACAAGCATCGTCGCCGTGATGATGAGTGCGAAGAGCGCGTGGGTAAAGAGCTTGGTGTGCTTCGTCATCGCGGCTCTACTCCTTTGGCTCTTTGTTACCGATATTGACATCAATTGAAGGGATGCCGAATTTGCCGCTCAGCTTGACGAGCTTTTCCAGATCAATCAGCCCGACGATGTTAACGACCGTGAGCTGCTTCGGCTCTGTGGCGATGACGGCGATTCCGCCAATCTGCCCTCCTCCGGCTGTCATCATCATATAGACTTCGACGTTTTCACCGCCCTTCTTGCTTTTCACTCCCACCATTTTCGACCAATTGGGCGCGCGTAGCTGGGTGCGGACAGAGTCAACATCGGCTATCGAATACTCGCCCTCTTTGTCAAACTCGAAAACTTTGACATAGACGCCTTTCAACCCGGCAAGCAATTCCTTGATCGCCGCCTCTTGGGGTTTTTTGGAATCGAGGAAGGGGGTAGCAATTTGCAGCATCTTCCCGTCGAGCGTTACGTCAACTGTCTTCGTCGCTCTGGCTTCGAGCTTATCGAGTTCGGTAAGCTGCAACCTCATGTCCTGAGCCTGAGCTGTCCAGGAGGCTGTGGCTGAGAAGAGAATGAGAAGGGAAATGACCTTCCACGATTTAATGTTTACTAATTTCATAACTGCTCCGTTCGGTTTTGTTCTCTATTGACGATAGCCGAGCCTAAGTTCCCGGATTACCCTGAATCTTCTTCTGCACAGAGTTGAGTTTATCGCTGGCGATGTGCAGCGCCATGATGAGTTGTGCCTTAGCGGCCTCTCCCTCACGAGCGATTTGTTCACGACGAGGCGATGTTCGCTTCTCACGATATCGAGCCATCTCCTGCTGGCGCGGCGCGGAAAAACGGCGCGGCGACTTGTTGCGCGGAACTACGGGGATTGGCAGTTCATTATCCGGCGGGTTGCTGCTCACAGCGCCTGTGGGGTCACCCGGATTCTCCGGCCCTATCGGAGGACGTGGGCCTGACACGCCCTGATCACTTCGCTTCTCTTCTATAGGTGCTGCTCTTGTTGCGATAGGGTCACGGCCTTCTCTGGAACTTGAGCGACGTAGTCCGAGCCAAACGCCACCAGCCAGAAGGAGAATCAAGAGCGTGGCTGCAACGGCGAGCGCGGGAGAAAAGCTTAACTTGAACGACCGCACCGGCGGCGTCGCAGGCAAAGGAAGAAGCTCGACTGGGCGTTTGAAGCGCAAACGTCCCATCACGTTTTCCAGTTGCTCGATCTCTGGATCGGGTTCGCCCGATTTGTCCCACAAATAATCTTCGTTCATGATCGTTTCTCCATTCCGAGCTTTTCCCGAAGCTGCTTCATGCCGCGATGAAGATTGACTCTGACTGAAGCGGGCGTCAGTCCCGTTAGCTCGGCTATCTCCGGCCCCGTCATCCCTTCGACCAGGCGCAAAACGAGTGTCTCGCGGTAAGCCTCCGGCAAAGTGCGTATCAACGCGAGCGCCTCCGCCGCTTCCGGTTCAATCGAAACTTTTTGCGCTAGGTTTTCGGGCAACTCCTCTGTCTCGCGCTTGCGGCGATGGTAATCCACCGCGCGATTGCGCGCGATCATCGCCAGCCAGCCGCCGAAGGCTCCGGCCTCGCGCAGGGTGTGAATTCTTTTGAAAGCGGCGAGAAAAACGTCCTGCACCAGATCGTCAACCTCGCCCCAGGGCACAC
>JACCVS010000070.1 GCA_013698055.1 Acidobacteriota bacterium | reverse complement strand
GGCGACGACGCACCTTTACCGCAACCTACGGTCAAGAGCGCGATGGCCGCGATGATTAAAACGAATGTTCTGAATGCAATTGATTTCATGATTGTCTCTCCTTTTTGTTTGAAAACATAAACCCTCGGTTGGCAGAATTGACCAGCCGTCTTGGTAAAAGGCATCTACTTTGTGAGCAGTGGGTCAATTTCAAATTATGAGGGCCATAAATCACGGGGCTGTAATCTTAGATTGAACCATTACCCAAAATTCTTTGCCTTACGGTGAGATTAGTTATATCTTTTCCGTAGAAAATGTCCTTTGGAAGTTGTGAGTTTTTTATTAGGCTTGCCGGATGTCCTATAAAACCAAGCATTTTTACGAGTTTGAAGAATTTCGCCTCGACGTGGAAAATTCGAGTCTCTGGCGTGAGGGCAAACTTATTTCAATCTCGCCGAAGGCTCTTAAGACACTTATTTTACTGGTCGAAAAAAGGGGCGAAATCGTTTCGCGTGATGAATTGCTCGAAAAAGTCTGGAAGGAAACTTTTGTCGAAGAAGGTAACATTAATTACACGATTTCCCTGCTCAGAAAAACACTCGAAAATAAAGAGTTGATTCGAACCATTTCACGACGCGGTTATAGCTTTACGGCGACGGTTAAGGAAATTTCACAAAACGGTAAATCATCGCCAGAAATTTTAACTCACGAACCAAAACCATCTGCCGAAAAACGTCCGTTTCATTGGATTTTAGTTTCTGTTTTGCTCGTTAGTATTCTTTTTGTGCCAAGTTTTGCATATCTTTGGCGCGGCGATAAGCCCGCAACCGCATCACAAAGCGAAAATTCGGAAGCGATGCACGCATACACGCGAGGAAAGATGATTCTTGCCGCAAGAAATGTTGAAAACCGCGAAGAAAAAGCGATTGAAGAATTTCAGAAAGCCATTACGCTCGACCCGACTTTCGCGCTTCCCTACGCCGGTTTAGCTGAAGGTTACAACGCCATCGCCGTGAAAACTTCCTATCCGCAAAGCCTGGGAAATTACGCCAAAGCCAAGGTAGCGGCGGAAAAGACTCTGGCTTTGGATGCAAATTTGGCTGAAGGTTATTCGATTCGCGGCTGGCTCAAACGACAAGCCGATTGGGATTGGCAAGGCGCGGAAAATGATTTGCGTTTGGCGATTCAACTCGATCCGAACAATGCAACAGTGCATAAGCGTTTGTCGCAGCTGCTTTCGACGCTCGGCAGGCACGACGAAGCACTTGCGGAAGTCAAAATTGCTTACAAACTCGACCCGATTAACGATTATGTTTTGAGCGCACGTTTCCCTATTCTCGAAGCCCGCCGCGAATATACTGAAGCCTTAAAAGAGTCTGAGCAATTTTTGCGCGAAAATAAGGGCAACAACTATGCCGTCAGAGCCCACGCCACTTTTGTTTATCACAAAGAAGATTTTGCCAAAGTTATCGAAATCGGCGAAGAAAGTTTGGCAAAGGATTCAACCAAAAACGCCTTCGCGTGGTTTTCACTGCTGGCCACGTCTTACTATAAAACAGGCCAATTGGATAAAGCTGATGAGACTTTGCGGCAACTTGAAAGGCTCGCGCAAACCGATACCAAAGCCTTGTATTCATTGGCGATGAATTATGCTGAACTCGGTCGCCCCAACGACGCGATTCAGGCTTTGCAGAAATGTTTTGAAGCGCACGAAGAACGAATGGCCTGGCTCAAAGTCGAGCCGCGCTTTGCCAATTTGCAAAATGATTTGCGGTTTCAGAAACTTTTGCAAACAATGAACTTCAGATAATTCATAATAAATTCCACCACGGAGACACAGAGATTTTATAAATTCTCATCTGCGCTGATGGAAAAGACGATTCTAATCAAAAACGGGACGCTCCTGACGATGGACAGAAATGACCCCATCGTGACGGGCGATCTGCTCGTTAGCGGAAACCACATCGCGAGTATTGGTGAAGGGGTTGATAGTGCCGATGAGGTAATAGACGCGAGCGGTTTTGCTGTCCTGCCCGGTTTTGTGCAGACGCACGTTCATCTCTGCCAGACTCTGTTTCGCGGAGCGGCGGACGATCTGGCATTGATTGATTGGTTGAAAAAGCGCGTCTGGCCAATGGAGGCCGCGCACACGCCTATGTCAGTCAGGGCTTCGGCGCGGCTCGGCATCGCCGAGATGATTAAAGGCGGGACGACCTGCGCGTTGACGATGGAGACGGTCAATCACACGGCGGAAGCATTCCGTGTTGTTGAAGAATCGGGATTTCGCGCGACTGTCGGCAAGTGCATGATGGACAAAGGCGACGATGTCCCCGAAGCGCTGCACGAAGAAGCCGAAAGCTCTATTCGCGACTCGCTCTTGTTGCTTGAAGAGTGGCACGGGCGCGCAGAGGGGCGCATCCGCTACTGTTTCGCGCCGCGTTTTGCCATCAGTTGCACGCGCCAATTGTTAGAGAGAGTCGCGCATCTCGCGCGCGAGCATGGCGTGATGATTCATACGCACGCCTCAGAGAATCGCACCGAGATCGAGATGGTCGAGCGCGAGACGAATCAGCGTAACATCGCTTATCTACATTCGCTCGGATTAACAGGGAAAGATGTTGCGCTCGCTCATTGTGTTCACGTGGACGATACGGAATTGGAGATTCTGGCAAACACCGGCACCCATGTCGCCCACTGTCCGTCGTCTAACCTCAAGCTCGGCTCCGGCATCGCACGGGTTAAAGAGATGCTCGAACGCGGTATCTCAGTTTCGCTCGGCGCGGACGGAGCGCCATGCAACAATCGTCTGGACATGTTCACTGAGATGCGAACTGCTGCCCTGCTTCAGAAAGTTATTCATGGAGCGGAAGCCCTATCAGCGCAACGCGCTCTTCGCCTGGCGACAATTGACGGCGCACGCGCGCTCGGCCTGGAACAGGAGATCGGCAGCCTCGAAGCGGGCAAGCGCGCCGACATCATCCTGATTAATCTCGACCGGCTCCATTCAACGCCGCGCCCGACGGATATTACCTCCGGCCTCGTCTATTCAGCGCAGCCGGGCGATGTTCAGACCGTCATCATAGATGGCCAAGTGGTCATGCGCGACCGCGAGCTTCTGACAATGAATGAGCGGGAGATAATAGAGGAAGCGAATCGTGAGTCAGGATTGTTGCAGGAACGCGCCGGAATTAGATAACTGATGTATCGGCGACTTCTCCCTTGATTTATTGGCCTTCACGGCAGAGTGGCTGGCTAAAAATGGCTGTGCCAGCTCGAACGTAGCACTTACGGGGGGCGCAAGCGGCTTCCGAGCTGGCACGGGCGGGCACTATCTAAGTATCGAGCCTCAGATGGCTTGTCTTACGACCCACTGATGTTTGTGCATCAGCACCACCTTCAACGCGCGTCATTATACACCCCTTGTCGAAACTGTCAACGCTTTTTTGTGACAAATACAACAAACCTGTGAAACAGGCTGTTTTTAAAGGCTTCCCTAAAACTTGACCCTTGACCAGTGAAACATGCGTGAAAGTTTCTCCGAACATCAGGCGCGGGCTGCCATTAAGGGCAGCACCTTCGCCGGTTTTTGAGTCAATCCCTCGACTGCCGCCTGCATCTCGGCCATTGACGGCGTCACATATCCTTCAGTCGTCTCAATCCGCGAGTGTCCGAGCAGTTCCTTTAAGGTAAAGGGGTCTGTGAGCGACCGCATCCGGGTCGAGAAAGTATGTCGCAGGTCGTGAAAGTGAAAGTTCGCAATCTTGGCCTGACGAACCGCCGACTGAAACGCGCCTTGCTTATGCGAGAGGGTGTTGCCCGTCCGCGAGTGGAAAAGGAAGCCTTCGGGCGTGGCGTGCGCCATCAACTCCTCGACCGAGGCCCATGCTTCCGCGTTTAAGGGGATGACTCTAACCTTACCGCCTTTGGCGATGTAGCGAAGGCTCCGGCTCTGCGTGTTAACGTCGCTCACCTTCCTTTGCAGAATCCCCATCCGCCGGAGACCGGCATGAAGCGCGATGCGTGCCGCGTGGTAGATTTCCCCATAAGGCATAAGTGCTGACATGAGACGCTGTTCTTCCTCATGTGACAGCACCCTGTCTCGGCGGCTCTCAGTCTCGCCCCTTTTCCATCGAACTTTACGGCAGGGATTTGATGCTATTAGATCGTTATCCTGTGCGAGCTGGAAGATGGAGGAGAGAACAGTGACCTCCATCTTGACTGTGCAGGGCAAGCGTCGGCGCTTGTACTGCGTGTTCTCCGAAAGCCGCTTGCGGCGGAAGCCCTCTATGAGCATCGGCGTTATGTCCCTAAGCCTTCTACCTCGAAAATAGGCGCAGAGCATCTCAACCGTGTACGCACGCGCTTTCCACTGACGCAGCCTATCCTTAGTGCTTGGCAGATAGACTTCCTTGCAGAACTTGACGAAATCGGTTGAGCCGATCTCCTGGCCATCTCGCCCGTAGCGGCCTTCGTAAATCTCCCTGCGAAGGGTCGCCTCGGCTATCAAGGCTTGCTGCTTGTTCTGCGCTTCCGGTACGGAGCGATGATACTTGACTCCACGAATCTGGAGTCGAATCTCCCACCGCGCCGTGTCTTTACGTTTATAAACTCCCATCACTGTGACTCCTTTCTTGTGAAAGGTTCACAGCCTTTTGAAGCGTGGTAGCGCATCATAATCATCTTTATGAGAAACATCAATCTTCTTCCTTCAAAATGTCAGAGAGACGGACACGCACGCTTCGACCTGCGGCGCGGTACACAGCGATGCGTTTCTGGCTGATCCATTTGCGCAACGTCTGCTCAGGGATGTCGGAACGCAAAGACGCCTGTTTTATGGTCAAATAGGTTTCCGGTTGTGGGGGTGTAGTTGCGGGTATGCGTTCATCTAGAATCTTCTCGACGATATGGCGGATCAGTCTTTCAATCAGTTCACCATTGTGGGCTTCATTCGTTGACACAACTATCTCTCTCCTGTTCATCAGTAGCTTTGTGTAATCAGCAGGCATCCGTAGCTCTTCCAATAGATTCGACCCTCGGGTAAGGACTTTGACCTCTTTATTGGGAGCGGCTTGATCAGAGAACGTGGCGGCTCCAAGCATGAAATGAGGTGCCTTGAGTTTTCAGACGGCCTGCACTTTCCTGAAAAGGTAGTACCTCACCAAATGAGCCGGAACCCTGACTCTGCTAACCATTTAAGAGTAAAAGTATTGGCGATGTCAATATATTGTACCCACCTTTATTTTCAATACAATATGTCGTAGTTCTTAAGGATTTGCCTTAGGTCATTGAGACCTAAAACTGTGATTTTAACTAGGGATCGGTGAGGCTAACGGACGGCGGAATGTAAGGCTGATTGTTCTAAACAGTGGATAGTTGAAGGATTACTACCGCCGCCCTCTTGGGGCAGAACGCCTGATGCTGTTGGACTTAGTCGCGCTTAACAGCTTCGCTGGTAGGTCAAGTTTGTCATCAATTAACACGTCGGTCGAAACGCCCATCATCCGCGCGTAAGAGAGCAGCACTGGCAGCGACGGCTCGTGCCTGTCCAGTTCAAACTTCGAGATGTGGTTCGCAGTCAATTCTCCTTCGCAGCCTAATCGAAATGCCATCTCCGACTGAGACAGGTTTAATGCCTGTCGAATCGTAAGTAACTTCTCAGCCAGACGCTTCGGCCTGCGGCGCGATGCTCTGCCCATCAGTAACCTCCTGATGGAAAAACACCATGCCGGCTAAAAGAGGGAGCATAGGACTTGCAGCTATGGATAAATATCCATATTATGTGTCTTGTGATTTGTTCCGCCGGAAGTGTTCGGTCAAACTTCCATGCGGCGCACATCGCCTACGCCATCCCGCTTCGCACTCGTGTCATCGGTGAATCTCAAAGAAGACGAGCACAAGATAGCAGACGGCCTGACCGGACGCTACAGCCTCACGTGGGATAACAGCTTTGAAGGAGAGAAATTCATGATAGGCATCCTGAGCCGCCTTCTCGCAGCCGTCCTTTTGCTAACGATCAGCGCGCTGGCGCAAACTCACGCTGGAAGGCCGTTGCCGCATCCCCGACCCGCGCCCACAGCCCCCCGTTGGTATATCTTCGCCGGGCCGGATAGAGATTTCGTGGTGGAGTTCCCTTCAGCACCCAAGCGCATGAGCGACAATGAAGCACCAGGAGGCACCGCACGCAACTATGTGCTGGTGAAAGATGGCCTGACGTTTCGACTTCATTTCATAGACACGGGTCTTGATCCGGGCAGCCGCGAGGGGAATCAACTGCCCCTCGATTTCCGCCGGGAGATGTTAGAACACGCGAGGGAGCGGGGCTGGACGGTGGTGCGCGCGGAACTGGTGCATAGGAATGTGTATGAGCAAGAGACTTGGTCGCCGATGAAAAGTAACGCTGCCGGAAGTCTACACTACATAGAACGGGACGTGGTGCGCCACGGCAGGCAGTATATTTTGACGTGCGCCTCGCTCATCCCCGACAAGAAGGCGGACGCCAGCCTCTGCCGCCGATTCTTAGATTCCTTCCGTGTGACGGGCGAACCGCAGCCGCAATAGGTAGGCCGACCGCTATGAGGGAAAGCATAGGGCAGCGATATCAGATTGGGGCAGTTTAGTACCCATCGAATGCTGCAATTAATACAGAGGAGCGCCGGATAATGGTGAGCAGCAAAAGCCGGACGTGTACGGCTATTATTTTCCTTCAGTGTGAAGAGAGTGACAACGACAATCATTCGTCGGTAGTCATAGGGGAGGCTACCGGGCAACCGCCCGAAGGTGACTTCTACCGACAGAAGTGCCCGCCCCCTTCTGCGGAGAGTTCTAACGTTAGCGCCTCGTGGCGCCTGCCGCGCCCAGACGGACGGCTTCGATCCGTTGACTGGGTGGTGCTCCGCCATTTGCGCTCTAAGGTTGTCGAAGGTGACGGCAATACCACCACAGCGGTCGCCGTGCGCGAAATTAGCGAGTCATGTCAGGTGAGCCGCCGCACGGCGCAGAACGTGCTGCGTCGCCTCTCAATGCAACAATTGATCACCCCGCTGGCGCACGCTTCGGGCAGCACAGAAGGCCGGCGCTATCACCTCTGGCCGACAGCCCTTGAATAGCAGTTGGAGAGGCCCGCATCATCAGCGCGGGGCAGACGCTAAAGCAGGTATCGGTGCCCCCTCTTACCACCGCGGAAAATCTTCGGGGACATCGAATGGCTTATCGGTTAGCACGGGTGGTTCCTGCTCCTGCGCGGCAGCCTGTTGCCAATTGGACTGCGGGTAAGTCACCGATGTGGCTTCCTCCAGCGATCTCGCGAACTCTTCGGCCAGCCGCTCGTACTCGCCATCCAGCAGGAAGTTACTTGACTTCATGCTCCAGCGAAAAATCGACAGCCTTTTTTTGAAGCCTGCGGCGTAATCCTCGAACTTGGTTTTAGTCAGTCGGATGACGAACAATCCCAACACGTAGTGACGCAAAATGCCGTAGCAAATGACGGAGATTTCGAGCAGCCGGTTGACCTTTGATGCGTGGTGTTTGGACTGCCGCTCAAGATGGCTGATCCGCTCAACCAAATCCTTCATCGTTTCGTTCATTGTTTCATTACGGTGATTGAGATCGTCGCGGATGCGGCGGTCAACCTGAGCCACCTGCTCCATCAGCGGCTTTGTGCCCTCATACACGCCTATCTCTAGTTCTTTGGCAACGGCATACATCGCCTTATCTCTCCCTAGTGCTTGCGTGCGCCGGTGGCGTAGAGCCTCGTTCACGAGTTCGCGTACAGCGTCGGACGCCGTGTCGTACATGCGATCCTCCACGAGGGCAGCGATCTTGTCACGGTCAGTTTTGAAGAGCTTAGTTTGTGTCGGTGCTTTGCTAATAACCTGTGGGCGGCGGGTGTCGGTTGTCATGTTAAAGTCATCTCCTGGAAGGCGGATTTGTGGGTATGAATTGCTTCAAGTGCAGCGTTGAGGAGCGGCCTGTATAGGGGACGGCGTCTAAAAACAAGATGAGAAAATGTATGTGTTATTGCGGCTTGAAAATCCGCTCAGAAGCCAATCAAATTGCGTGAGGATAAACTGTCTCTCAGCGGCGCCATTTTCAGCCGCCTTATTGTAATTACCAAACTTCCGTCAAAATTACAAGCGTTTACCTGAAAGTCCTTGTAAATTGCTGATTTTAATATAGAAAGTCTCATAGGTTAGCGAAAATCAGTGGTAATTTACCTTTGTAAGCCTCCAATGTATTGAAAATAAATAAGATGCGTATTCATGACACCTTCCACCTGCACTGAACCATTCAAACGGACCTTTTGCAAATTATCGCTTGTCTCGATAATACGTTCTACGAGCAACTGGAGGTGCTTTGTAATGCGCCAATAATTGGCCCTGCAATATGTCACATTTCTTCTTCGTTCTACGAGAGCACACGATGTGCTAAAGTAATCGTGGCTGGGGGTAAATAATTGCCCGTTAATCACGAACGGAAAGTGGTGAATAGAGAAGCGTCACCGACCCGATCAAGGGACGAGATCACACGGGAAATGGGGCACATAAAGAACCCGAATTATTCTTCTCCAAGAGCGGGGCAAGTGGTCAGTATGGATAGCTTTTATCTCGCAATTTTAAGTCAAGAAAAGCAGCCCGCAAGAGGTATCTGAAAAAGCATGGCGACAAAGCGCAAAGACGGTTGGATGGTCGTGCAGATGTTGCTGCGCGAGGATGAATACGAGCAGGTCTTCACGCCGTTACGCGAAGCTGCGGGCTTTGGAGATCAGACGGAATCGGCCTTCTTGCGTGCGCGTTGCGGCCTCAGCGCGCCCGCGTGCCGCGCCGCTTCAGCGAAAGTTTCGGCGGGAATCTCGTCACGAAAAATCATTGCTAAAAAGCGTCGAACAAAGACAAAGAAGCGCAGTCAAAAACGGGGGACGCGGGTGGAAAAGATGCCGCAAAATAAAGGTGTATGGAACTCGCCGCCGAGCGCCGGAAAGACGAAACATTCATTACCGTTCATTGGTCATATTGAGGGCAATGAAGAGGATGAGAAAGGGTATATTGATCGGCCAGGCGATGCAGCGCATCCGCCCCCTCTGCCAGAAGATGAGGGGGCGAAAAGTGGAGCGGGTATTCACGCAAGACCTCCCTTAGACTTCTCGGAAGAGTTGAGCATCCTCGCCGACATCTTGCCCGTTGATTCGTTCCAGAGAAAGCCGGAGTAAACGATTCAACACAATGCTTTAAGTTGCATTTAAATTTGCCTTTATAAGAGGGTTTTGGCCACGCTTATTCTCATGCTGAGATAGAGATAAAACTAGCCCCGAAGCTGTCAATCGTAACATGACAGATTACCATTAGAAGAGTGAAAAGAAATGGCACGCACATCCATCCATGCGGGAGAAATTCTCGCCGACGAGCTGAAGGAGATCGGCATCAGCGCGGCGGAACTGGCGCACATCCTGCATGTTCCAACCAACCGGATCACGCAGATCATCAAGGGCCAGCGCGCGATTACCGCTGATACTGCCTTGCGCTTAGGGCAGTGGTTTGGAACGGGAGCGGAACTGTGGCTCAATCTGCAAAAATCTTATGAGCTGCGGCAAGAGCAGCAGGATACCATATAGGGGTTAAACCCCTGGTCTGGAAGCACCAGATACCTGCACCCAATTATTGGATGGTTTCGAGAGTAACAAATTTCTGGTTCTTGCGCGGGTCTGATTCGTTGCCAACATACCACATACTTGGTCGGAGTCCGATGGCTTATGCTTGTATAAATCTAGCAATACATACATAATTCGCGAGTTCGGAAATGAGACTTGGTTTAAGGTGCAAAGGTCCTCATGCCTGACCTCGATTTCGCTGCTCATAATACACTTTACGCTACTCACGGACTTCATGCTTATGCGGCTAAGTGCCCCCCGCAATTAGTTAATTACGGGTTGCATTATTACTCCAAGCCTGGGGAGATTGTGTTGGACCCGATGACGGGTAGCGGCACGACTCTCGTCGAGGCCAAGCTGATGGGTCGCCACGCGGTTGGATATGATATTGACCCGTTAGCTAGATTGATTGCACAAGTAAAGTCCAGCAAACTACAAGATGGATGGGTTGAGCAAGCATACGAAACAATATACAAGAAGGCGACTAAAGATATAGCTGCGCTCAAATCAAGAAAGGTGTCTTCGGCTCTACGCGCACGCGCCACACCACCCGATTTTGATAATCGTAATTACTGGTTTGATAAGCAGGTCTCAGCAGCACTGGCGATTCTGGCACATCTGAACTTCACCCGATTTAGTGGACACGAAGTTTAGG
>JACCVS010000036.1 GCA_013698055.1 Acidobacteriota bacterium | reverse complement strand
GCTTTCGCATCCACAACATGGGCGACATAGAGGTCACACCTGGCGTTGCGCTCGGCTCGCTCGGCGTCATTATGCTAGACGAAGAAGTGTTCGAGATAGCGAGCGTTGACCCTGAGCATCCGCTCACAGAGCATAAGGCGAAAGGTGTCGCCGAGGCTCTCAAACGACAGGCCATGTTCGACGAAATCTCGGTCGAGACACGGGAAGAAAGTGATGAGTAATAGGTGATAGGTAGTAGGTGTCTATGGATAATTCCGAATTACAGAAAGTTGTTGACGCCTGGATTGCTGGTCAAGATGCCGAAGAAGGCTCGCCACCGTATAAAAGTAATTGGTGGGCTATAGAGCGAGTTATTGATTGGGGTGTACTGAACTATAAACCGGAACTGCTTTGGCGATTCATATTAGCTGCGCTACAGCAGGAACTATCAGACAGTGTGGTCGGAAATATTGCCGCAGGCCCGCTTGAGGATTTACTCGACAAGCATGGGCCAGATTATATAGATAGAGTTGAAGCCCTTGCTCGAAAAGATGAGAGGTTTAATCACATGCTCGGAGGGGTGTGGATAGACTCTATGACTGACGAAGTTCAAGAGCGTATTAAATCAGTCAGGCGTTATGTTTGGTAAGCAATAGCCAAAACTTATTCAACCGGCTTCGCAATTAGGCAGCCAATTATCATCCGCATGATTGCTCGTCGGTTAATTCGGGCTATGGGTGTTAAGATAAAGCAGTTGTTTTTCTTATCACCCATCACCCACCACCTATCACCTATCACTGCTTTTATGAAAGAGAGTTTTCTGGATGGGCACGTTCGCGTTGTGATGGGTGACATCACGCGGCAGGATGTGGATGCTATTGTTAATGCTGCGAACTCCACGTTGCTGGGAGGAGCAGGCGTTGATGGGGCGATTCACCGGGCGGGCGGCGCGCGTATTTTAGAAGAGTGTCGTGAAATCCAGCGCACACGATTGCCCGATGGTTTGCCGACGGGCGAAGCCGTCATCACGAGTGGAGGATTACTCGCCGCACGTAATGTGATTCATACGGTCGGCCCCATTTACGGTCAGCATCGTGGGCATGAGGCGGAGTTGCTGGCTAATTGCTATCAAAACTCGTTGAGGCTTGCCGATAGTCTCAAGCTGACTTCGATTGCTTTTCCGTCAATCTCGACGGGAGCTTACAGCTATCCCAGAGCAGAAGCAGCAGCCGTTGCGTCCCGTGCGATTGCGGATTTCCTGAAAGAGGAGACCTCAATCACTGAAGTGCGCCTCGTCTTTTTTCAGACAGACGATTTGAAAGTTTTTTACAAGAATCACAAATTCGATGACCTAGAACAGGTGAAGGTAGATGCTTCAAGTTGACGAAGAGATTGAGCACAGGGTTGCTCCGAGAGAGCGCGCGTTGCCGGAGCCGCTTCGCGCTCTGGGGCGGCTGGCATGGAATTACTGGTGGAGTTGGGCTGCGGACGGCGCGGCTGTCTTTCGTGATTTAGACCCTGCGGTCTGGGAAGAGTGTGAGCATAACCCGCGCCGCTTGCTCGCAGAGGTCACAGAATTTCGCCTGATGCAGATGGCGACAGACCCCGTCTACGCTGAGCGTGTCAGCCGCCTGGCCGCGCGCTTCGACGAGTACATGGCCGACAATCGGACATGGAGCGGGCATACCGATAAAAAGATTACATGGCAGAACCCGGTTGCGTACTTCTGCGCCGAATACGGAATCCATAATTCTTTGCCCCTTTATTCGGGCGGACTGGGAATGCTCGCGGGCGATCACCTGAAGTCTGCGAGCGACCTCAGCCTGCCTCTCGTGGCGGTCGGGCTGCTTTATCGTCATGGCTATTTTCGTCAACGCTTAAGACGCGACGGCTGGCAGGAAGAGCATTACGGCGAGACCCATCCATCAGTGCTGCCGATTCAGCAGGTGAAAGATGAAGCGGGCGTGCCTGTGATGATTGAAGTGATGATGCGCGGGCGCAATGTGCGCGCACAGGCGTGGCGGGTTGATGTTGGTCGCATTCCTCTTTACCTGCTGGACACGAACATCACGGAGAACGAGGAGACGGATCGCTGGGTGACGGGGCATCTTTACGGCGGCGACCGCGAGACGCGCATCGTGCAGGAGATGATGCTGGGCATTGGCGGCGTTCGCCTGCTTCGTCGTCTTGGAATCGAGCCGCATGTTTTTCATCTGAACGAAGGCCACTCCGCTTTCCTCACGTTGGAGTTGGCGCGCGAAGTCAGGGAAGCGGAAGGCGTCTCATTCGATGAAGCGTCGCGGAAAGTTCGGGAGCGTTGCGTCTTTACGACGCACACACCGGTTGCCGCCGGAAATGACGAATTTATTATTCCGCTCATTGAAAAATCTTTCGGCTCGTCTTATGAAGAGTCGCTCGGGTTGTCGCACGAAGAGTTCCTCAACCTGGGTCGTATTACGCTGAACAACGAGGAAGAGCTTTTCGGCCTGACGCCGCTCGCGATTAAGATGTGTCGCTCGACCAACGGAGTCAGCCGCAAGCATGGCGAAGTCTCGCGCTCTCTGTGGCAGAAGATGTGGCCGTCGCGATCTGCTGATGAAGTTCCGATCACGTCAATCACAAACGGCGTGCACGCGCCGACGTGGGTTGCGCCGCTCATCCGCGCGCTTTATGAAAAGCACGTCGGTGCGAACTGGGCGGAGATTGCGCTCAAGCCGGAGGAATGGCAGAAGGGCGTCGAAAAAATCTCTGACGAGGAGTTGTGGCGCGCTCACCTGTTGCTCAAGCAAAGGCTCGTCGCTTTCATCCGGCATCGCTCGTTTCATGCGCGGCTCAGCAATAACGAGAGTATGGACTACACGGAGTCCGCGCGGACGATGTTCGACCCGGACGCTTTGACCATCGGCTTTGCGCGCCGCGTGGCCGCGTACAAGCGTTGGAGCTTGCTTCTGACAGACCCTCATCGCCTCTTGCGCTTGCTCAATAATGAAGAACGTCCCGTGCAGTTCGTTTTCGCAGGCAAGGCTCATCCGCAGGATCAGGGCGCAAAGTTTATTCTGCAACAACTGGCGCAGTGGAAGTACGACCCGCTCGTCCGACATCGTGCAGTCTTTCTACAGGACTACGATCAGGAGATTGCGCGCCAGCTCGTGCAATCCGTGGATGTCTGGATGAACGTTCCTCGCCGCCCGCTCGAAGCTTCGGGGACGAGCGGCGAGAAGGTAGCGATGAACGGCGGCCTGAATTTTTCGGTGCTTGACGGCTGGTGGATTGAAGGCTACGACGGCAGGAACGGTTTCGCTATCGGCAATGAGGTTGAAGGCCGCGAGGCGGCGGAAGTTGACGAATCAGACGCCGAGTCGCTTTACCGCGTGCTGGAAGAGGAAGTCGTGCCGACTTATTATGAGCGCGACGTAGAGGGCATTCCGCGCCGCTGGGTGGCGATGATGAAACGCTCGCTTGAGACACTCGTGCCAGCTTTCAATAGCGACCGGATGGTCGAAGAATACGCGCGTGAAATTTACCTTTGAGAATTCCTGAGCGTTATTGTTAATCTCGGCAGTGGTGTCCTGAAAACGGGCTTCTTTATCCTGCTAATCAGGAGACTCATTTTATCGTCTCGCTTTTCTGTTGCTTCTCTTTATTGCTTCCGTTGCCGCAGGGCAATCACCGCAAATCATGTCACTCAAGGTGTACTTCTCGAACCCCGACCTTTTATCACTCTGTTTTAATAACCTCCGGCATCCGGCTCAAATCAATTTGCGCGGGTTTAATCTGCTCCGGGAAAAACGATTTATCCATCAGCTCGTTCATGGGTATTCTCGTTTTGAGAAACCCTAGGCTGATGCCCATGTCCAGAATCTTCTGCATCTCTTCGTCGGTCGGATTCAGGTTGCGATAGGTGACGCGGTCGGCGGGCTGCGTCAAAACGTAGCGCAGCAATTTCTCATCCTGGCGAAAGTATGGCGAAACGAGTTTCGCTGCTGC
>JACCVS010000034.1 GCA_013698055.1 Acidobacteriota bacterium | reverse complement strand
CCGTTCGCACGACGAAGATGATCGAGCCGCTCGGCGACTGCGTGTGCGGGCGGAAAAACTCCGGGCGCGGCTCTTTGTCCAACCCATCGTGCCGCAGGTCGCCGACCACGCCGACGATTTCGAGCGTGGTCGCGGGCTGCCCTTCGCCCCTCGTACTCCGCACCGTAAACTTCCTGCCTAATGGGTCTTCGCCTGCCCAGTAGCGTCGCCGCATCGTCTCGTTGATGAGGGCTACTCTCGGCGAATCTTTGGTGTCGAACTGGTTAAAGAGTCGCCCGTCGAGCAGCCCGACGCCCATCGCCGGAAAGTAATCCCCGGTCGCGATTGTCGCCTGCGCGATTGGCTCCTGTCCCGCCGGGGGCGCGGGCTGCCCTTCGATGATAAGTGGCACGGAGGTGTTCGAACTGCTTTCGAGCAGAGGCAAGGCCGTCGTCACGCCCGCCGCCTCGACGCCCGGCAAACTATTGATGCGTTCCAGCGCCTCATTGACGTAGGCCGTCCGCTGCTCGGGCGTCGTGTACCTATCCCAAATGAAAGTCTGAAGCGCGAGTACCTTGTCGGGTGCGAAGCCCGGATCAACCCTGAGCAGTCCGACGAAGCTGCGCAGCAGAAGCCCCGCGCCGATCAGCAGCACGAACGAGAGCGCGATCTCCATGATGACCAGACCGCCGCGCAGACGGCTGCCCGCCAGGCCGGTTGTCGCGGTGCGCCCTGACTCTTTGAGAGAAAGATTCAAATTCGTTTTCGAGTAAGCGAGCGCGGGCACGAGTCCGAAGACAAGCGCGGTCAGAAGCGAGACGCCGACGGCGAAGCCGAGCGTCACGCCGTCCAGGCCCACTTGCTCGATGCGAGGGATGTCGGTGGGGTTGAGCGCCACGATCAAGTCAACGCCCCACGCCGCGAGCGCGAGGCCGCCCGCGCAACCCGTCGCGGCGAGCATCAGATTCTCGGTCAGCAGTTGGCGCACGAGACGCACGCGGCTCGCCCCGACCGCGCCGCGAATCGCGAACTCGCGTTCACGCGCCGCGCCGCGCGCGAGCAGCAGGCTCGCGACGTTGGCGCACGCGATCAAAAGCACGCACCCGACGGCTCCCAGCAGCACGAGCAACGCCGGACGCCACGCGCCCGTCATTTGTTCCGGCAGCGTGATTGTCGTAATGCCGACCCCCTGATTCGTGCTCGGATGTTCTTCGGCGAGACGCGCGGCGATTGAATCCATCTCTGCCCGCGCCCCTTCAACGGTCGCGCCGGGTTTGAGGCGCGCGATGACTTTCAGGTAAGTGGCTTTACGCTGGCTCCGCAAACTTTCGTTCAGGACCTGCGGCGACCACATCTCCTCCGGCTTGTCGAACAGGTGCAGCCTGAACTCCGGCGGCATTATCCCGACGACCGTGTAAGGCTTGTCATCAAGCGTCAGAGTTCGACCAACTACCTTCGGGTCGCCGCCGAAGCGTCGCTGCCACAATCCGTGGCCAAGCACGACCACCTGACTCTTGCCCGCCTCATACTCTTCCGGCAGGAACGTGCGCCCGTGGAAAGCATTCGTGCCGAGTATCTGAAAGAAGCCGCGCGAGACGAGCGCGTTGCGTAAGACCTCCGGCTCGTCGCCGCCCGTGTAATCGAAGCTGAATGGATTGGCGAAGGCGATCTCCGAGAATGACTGGGCGCGCTCCTGCCAGTCGAGGAAGTTCGCGGGCGAAACGTCGTCGCGCTCAATGCCGTCGCGCCCGTTGCGCTCCCACAGCGTCACGATCCGCTCCGGGTCGCTGTAAGGCAGCGGCCTCAGCAGCACGCCGTTGACGACCGAGAAGAGCGCCGTGTTCGCCCCGATGCCAAGCGCCAGCACCAGCACCGCGACGAAAGTGAAGCCGGGATTCTTGAACAACATCCGCGCGCCGTAGCGCACGTCTTGCAGGAGAGTTCTCATCACAACCTCCAACCGCGTATTCATTTTCAAGAAGCAATTTTTGCTGCCGAATTATGATTTACCGTCAATGACTTTGAAACTTTGCCGGGCACGGACGGCGAATTCAGCAAATACTTTTTCCGTCTCTGATGCACGAGAGCCGCCTTGCTCAAGTTCCGCGCGGGTCAAACCCAAATCCCGCAGATTCTCCAGGTAAAACAAAATTAATTCGTGTCGTTTATCTTCGCTGGTAACACGCGCATAGCGGGCAACCAGAAAATCGTCGTCAACCTGCAAGCCGTTATTGTTGAGAAAGGTTCTGGTTTGCTCGGCTTCGGCTCCTGGATTGGCGGCAATTGTTTGCGCGAAGTTAAAGAATCCGACGTTTGTTTGATAATCGTGATTGCCGATGCGGGTGGCATTCTCCACTTGAAAAGTGTAACCGCCCTTGATACCGGGGAGAATTGACTCGAACTGCGCGATAAAGAGCCGTTGCACTCTGCCGCTTGCATCGGAATGGGCAAAAATATACCGCTCAACCTGCGCGACTTTTTTCAAGGGAAAATTCACGATACCGATGTTGCGGAGTGGCTCATTTACGTCAATGATAATCGTCGGGTTCTTTAACGAAATAAGTTTGTTTTTACTCAGTGAACGTCCCGAACCACTGTTGGGTGAAACGGATGAGTTTTGATTTTGCTGCCCGGCGACATTCGACAGGTGCGAAGCGACAACTTGCCAACGCCCGTTTCGTCGAACGTAAGTGTCCGTGTAACGCGATTGCTCTTTGACAGGTTTGCCGTCGCGGCTGTATTCGGTCACGACGCGCCCGATGAGAATTACCGTGTCGCCATAAACACGCGCTTGCACGTCTTCGGTGTAAAACTTCAGAGGGTTGGCAGGATTGCGCGGTCTTTTAATCGAATCCATTATTTGCGGTTTAGTTTGCCTCGTGCCGTCAGGGAAAGTGATGACAAAATCTTCGGCGACGATAGCATTCATGGCTTTCGAGTCGTGCTGTTCGTAAGCATCAAGCCATGCTCGCTCTAGTTTTCGCACTTCCTGTTCGGCAGCGTTGGATTCGTTAGTTTGTGGGATTTGCCCGACGGAAAACACCATTATCACGGTTAGAAATATAGAGGCAACACTATCTCTCACTTTTGATCTCCAATTATTCGCAACTTGAAACATAACGCGAAGCAGCCCAACGATAAATTAAGCGCCGACTTATTTCGTCTTCATTGCTCCGCGTTCATCGTTCATTATTTCATTTTCACTCGTACCTGAGCGCGATCATCGGATCAACCTTGAGCGCGCGCCGCGCCGGGATGAGGCACGCGGCGAGCGTCACGACGGCCAGCGCGACGGCGACGCCGGCGAACGTCAGCGGGTCGGTCGGGCTGACGCCGAACAGCAGGCTGGCCATCAGCCGCGAAAGGGCGAAGGCGGCAACGAGTCCGAGCGCAACGCCGCAGGCCGTGAGCCACATGCCCTGTCTGAGGATCAATCGCAGCACGTCCGCGCGCTGCGCGCCCAAAGCCATGCGGATGCCGATCTCATGACGCCGCTGCGTGACGACGTAACTCATCACGCCGTAAATGCCGACCGCCGCGAGCACGAGCGCAACGCCCGCGAACATCATCAAGAGCATGGTTGAGAGTCGCTGCGTGGCGAGCGACTGATCGAGTGTCTGCTCCATCGTGGTGACGTTGTAGACGGGCTGGTTCGGGTCAAGTGCCTGCACTTCGCGGCGCACGGCGGCACTCAGGGTGAGCGGGTCGTCGGTCGTGCGGAGCAGGAGGTTCATGCGTGAGGCGAGCCTCGGCAACAATTTGTCGGGCGCCTGGTTGAAAGGTAAATAGAGTTGCGACTTGATGCGCTCCTCGGAGTCCAGGCCGAAATGCTTGACGTGCGCGACGACGCCGATGATCTCCGCGCTCGGATTGTCTTCATTGCCCGCGAGACGCTGCCCAATGGGGTCTTGGTCAGGAAACTGCTGGCGCGCGAAGGCTTCGTCAATCACCGCGACGCGGGGGCTGCTCTGCGTGTCTTGCGCCGTGAAGAACCTGCCCTTGATGAGGCGGATGTCCATCGCCTTCAAATAACTCGGACTGGTCACGTAGAGCATCGTCTGCGGCCCCTGGCCGGGTTCGGGTTTCGGTCGCCCCTCGATGGCGAACCCAGTATCGCTCGCGCCAGTGAGCGGCAGCCCGTTCGAGTACGCGGCGGCCTCGACGCCGGGCAGCGCCGCGATCCGGTCGTGCGCTTCGGTGAAGAAGTTGAGCACCTTGCGGCCCTCGCCCTTGTCCACCTTGAGCGAGAGCTGCATCGTGAGCAAATTCTGCGAGTTGAAGCCGGGGTCGGTGTTGAGGATGTTCAGGAAACTCTTGATGAGCAGGCCAGCGCCGATCAGGAGCACTAGCGACAGCGCGACTTCCGAAACGACGAGCGCGCTCCGCACCATGCCGCCGCGCCGACCCGTCGTCGCGCCGCGCCCTCCCTCCTTGAGCGTCTCGTTCATATCCGCCTTCGACGCGCCGAGCGCCGGGGCGAGGCCGAAAATGATGCCTGTGAAGAGCGAGATGAAGAGCGTGAACAGGAGCACTTTGGAATCCAAGTTGACAAGCGCCGTCGTCGGCAGAATGTCGGCGCTGGCGGCGCGCAGCACGTCAATCCCCCACACCGCCAGGAGCAAACCGACGCCACCGCCGATCAGCGAGAGCAGCACACTCTCCGTCAGGAGTTGGCGGATGATGCGCCAGCGGCCCGCGCCGAGCGCGGTGCGAATCGCCACCTCCTTCTTCCGCGACGCGGCGCGCGCGAGCAGG
>JACCVS010000017.1 GCA_013698055.1 Acidobacteriota bacterium | reverse complement strand
ATTCTTGATGAGATAAAGAGCGTGCTTGTGGTGCGACTCGCTCGCGATGTGATAGCCCAGATCGTGGAGCAGAGCGGCTGCCGAAAGCAGCGTTCGATGATGACGACT
Organism: Acidobacteriota bacterium; assembly: GCA_013698055.1. Classification (GTDB taxonomy): domain Bacteria; phylum Acidobacteriota; class Blastocatellia; order Pyrinomonadales; family Pyrinomonadaceae; genus QHXM01. The sequence goes on along the minus strand of JACCVS010000017.1, from coordinate 4,279 downwards.
GAGATCGTAATGCAGGGCGAGGCTATCGAATATTTTTTCGGCAAACGCGGCGACCGCATGAGCGTGCGCTTCTTCATAGCCGAACCGACGCCCGACGGCATGGACGCCACGCAATTGCGGGTCAATGGTGTCAGGAACTGGCGGGCGCGACTCCGCCTCCATCTCGCGCAGGCGATTGATAATCGTTCCCTCGCGCAGAGCATAGTCGCAGGTTCGCATAACTTTTATGTTCAGAGCGCGCATCGCACCTTCCAGAATATGTCCGCCCGCGACGATGATCTCCGAACGCTGCGCGCTGATGCCTGGCACACCGCGCCGCTCGTCCGTATTCATCCCGGCCATACGCTCGTTAAAACGGTCGAGATCGTCGATCTTGATTTCATAGCCGACGGGTTGCGCTGCCTGCTCGTCGAAAGAGACGGCGCGCAGGCGGCGCAGGCGCAACGCTTCACCGACGGAAAGAATCGTGCCGGAAGTCCCCGTAGCCTGCTGCCACATCATGCCGCGTAGCTCGCGCGAGGGACGCTCAAGGGCTGCGCGTATCTCTTCGCGCACAGCGCGCAACTCTTTTGGCTTGATCGGGTCAGTTGAAATCAATTGCTCGGTCAGGCCAACCGCGCCCAGCTTGACGGAGAAAAGTTCGACGGGAACGCCGTTCACGACAAGCGAGAATTCCGTGGAGCCACCGCCGATGTCTATGTTAAGAAGGCTCGTGCTTCCCATCCCGCAACCCTGCGCGGCGGCGAGACCGATGAGGCGAGCTTCCTCAAGACCGGAGAGAACTTCGACGCGGATGCCTGTGACTTTGAGAACTTCGTCAATGAACTCTGCCGCGTTGTACGCTTCTCTGACGGAAGCAGTCGCGATAGCGATGACCTGCTCGACTCCGCGCGCTTCGGCAATGGAGCGAAAGCGCCCGATACATTTGGCGGCGCGCTCGATTGCGGCAGCGGTGAGGTGCCCTTCGCGCAGCGTATCGTGGCCGAGCCTGACGACTTCCTTTTCGCGCGCCAGCACGGCGAAAGAATCGCTTGAAGCCGCCTCGACGACGACCAGCTTGATTGAATTTGAGCCGATGTCTATGGCTGCAAGTTTCAAAGCTGCCCTGTTCCTTCCCTGACCTCTCCGCTGGTAATCGAGGTTTCAGCATTTCTTAATTTGGCAATCTGGCTATTACCCGCCGCAGGGAAAACTTTGGCGGAATCCTCTGCGGCATCAAAAATTTTTCCTTCATCAACGACGCGCGCCACAGCACGTCGCAAATCCGCGGCGACCCGGTTGATCGAGCGCGAAGCGTCAACCACGCGAAACCCGTACTCGCCTTTCATCCGGTTGAACTCGCGCAACATCTGCGTTTGATACTTGACGAAGCTGTCGTAGAAATCTTCGCCGAAATTGAGGTCCATCCCCGACTCCCAGTAATCGAAGCCGCTCCCCGAAGCCAGCACGCGCGAAACCAATTCTTCCGCCGAGCCGATGTTGAGATAGAAGACCACATCGGGGACGAGCGCGAGACCGTAGATGGAGCGTACCCAATTAGGATCAGCACCGCGCACGATGGCGCGCGCAATCGCCGAGTAGATGTAACGATCCGTCAGGACGATGAAGCCCGCGCGCAGCGCCGGGAGCATCTGATTTTCCAGGCGATCAGCGAAATCAGTCGCGTAAAAAAGCTGCATCGTGAGGCGTCCCAAGGTGTGTCCCTGCTTCGCCTCCTTGATTCCCCGTCCCGCAAGGACAGAGCGCGTCATGCCCGTATCCAGCACAGCGTGTCCGCGCGATTCGAGCCATGTTCGCAGCAGCGCCGTGTGCGTGGAGCGACCGACGCCGTCTGCCCCTTCAATCACGATCAGCTTGCCGCTGTACGGCTCAAGCTCTACGTTCGGCAGCGGCGTTCCGTAAAACTTCATCTCCTTCATCGCGCCACCACCGCCTTTTCTTTCTTGAGATGCTGCTTGACGATGGCGCGCATCTCGCGCTGCTGCTTCTCAATCGAGCGCGTCGCGTCAATCTTCGTCAGCCCGAACTCGTCAACCATCCGGTCGTACTCTTCGAGAATACTGCCCTGAAAAATCCTGAAGCTGTCTTCCGCATCGTCCGCCCAATCCATGTCCTGTCCTGCCTCGTAATATTTCAACTGGGGCCGCCCTGAAAGAATTCGATCAACGGCCACGTCGAGCGGCGCGCGAAAGTAGAAACTGACGGTCGGCTTAACGGCGAAGCTGTAGATTTGGCGAACCCACGCGCGGTCGCACCCACGCGCCACGTCGCGCGCAAACGCCGTGTAGATGTAACGATCAGCCAGCACGATTGCCCCGGCTTTCAAAGGTGGAAAGATGTCGCGCTCGGTGCGGTCTGCGAAATCCGTGGCGTGGAGCAAAGAGAAAGTGGCGGGCGTGAAAAGGCGTCTCTTCTTGGAACGTCTGGTTGTGTCTTTGACAAGGGGCGAAGAGTTCCATTCCGAGTAGAAGACCGGATAACCTTCAGCCTTGAGCCATTGATAGAGCAGCGCGAGTTGCGTTGACTTGCCGCTTCCATCCGTGCCTTCGACCACGAAGAGTTTACCGGGGAAGCGATGATGTCCGTAAGTAATCATTCGTTTGTTAACTGTAGATGCTTCATGTTACGTCGCTGTAACATGCTTTTCAAACTCAAGCCATGCGTTGCTTCGGCTCATCATAAGCGCGCTGTGCCTGAACGCTCAGGAATTCCCCGGTCTCAATAATATAAGCCGTCAATTGATACCCGTAAACGCAGCCCGTATCAAGCCCGATAGCGCGCTTGCCCCGGCGGGGTGCAGGCGCAGGCCAGTGGCCGAAGAGAGCGATCTTGTCATCATCATATTGCTCGTACCACGGCACGCCTTCGCGGTTCGTTCGATCCTCTCCCAGCGTGCGAAGCTCCGTTAAATCCTCTACGCTTTGCGCGGACAGCGCAACGCCGGGACGAAGCCCTGCGTGAACCACCACATGCGAGCCGAGATCAATCATCAAAGGCAAGGATTGAAGGTAAGTGGAATAGAGCGCCTCGTTCCCGCCCAGTTCCGAGCGCACCTTTTCCTGCGAGCTTTTCAACGAGACGCCTTCGCCGCGCCAGTAACGACGAAGCGCGCGATCATGATTGCCAAGCACGGCGGAGAACCTTTCGTCTTCGATGAAGAGGTCCAGCACTTCGCGGTTCTTTTCGCCTTTGACGATCAGGTCGCCGACGGAAACAACGCGGTCGCTATCCGTGAGAGCAGTCTTTTCCAGCAAAGCCATCAACTCATCGTAGCAGCCGTGAATGTCCCCGACGATGATCGTGCGTCCGCTCATTTCTTTTCGCCATCGCGCATATCATGCAGGACTCTTTTTTCGACAGCGTGCCCTTCTTCAAGATGCTCTCTGACTATCGCGCGCGCCGTTTCTTCGTCCACGCCACCGTACCAGACACCATCGGGATAAACGACCATCACCGGCCCGCGCCCGCATTGATCAAGGCATTTTACTTTTGTAACCAATACCTGTGCGCTTAAATCCCGGTCTTTCAGCGCACGCTTCAATGTTTTGGCCGAAGCCTTCCCACCCCGCCTGAGACAAGTTATGTGGTTACAAACGAGGACATGGGCGCTGAGTTTTCTGAGCTTTGACACTGTGTTTGCAGACGACCACAACTGGCCGCGAGCCTTTCCTTGATGCCTGTTTTCAAAGGATTGATTACACCATGAAAGGTAAGCGGGCAACAACCCTGCTGAAAGACTATGGCTCGGCTTCAGGGAGTTGTGCTAAAAGACTTAGGAGAAGATTTCAAAAAGTGGATGTCAATTAGCTCAACCCCTTTGCGCTTTGGAAAAACCCAGGGCGCAAAGAGAAGCAAACTATTCAAGGAGATTCGAGATGAAAGTGCAGGATATTATGACCGCCAATGTGGAGTCTTGCGGCCCTGAAAGCGATTTGGCGGCAGCCGCCATGATTATGTGGAAAAGAGATTGCGGCTCGGTTCCGGTCGTGGACAACGAACGAAAAGTCGTCGGCATGATTACCGACCGCGACATCTGCATGGCCCTCGCCACGAGGAATAAGCTGGCGACGGCGATTAAGGTCGGCGAAGTTATTTCCGGGCGGGTTTACGCCTGCGCGCCCGACGACAATATCAAAGATGCGCTTGAGACAATGCAGAGCGCGCAGTTGCGCCGCCTGCCCGTAGTTGCCGACGGCGGCACCCTGCAAGGGATTCTTTCCCTGAACGATGTGGTGCTTCATTCAAGGAGAGGCCAGAGCAAGAAGCACATCTCTCATGG
>JACCVS010000001.1 GCA_013698055.1 Acidobacteriota bacterium | reverse complement strand
TTTTATCCGGGCGATGTCAATATATTGTGGCTATCTTTTTTTTCAGTGCAATAGAGTGTGTAAGCTAAGAAGTTACCTCAACATCTAAAAGCCCTTTTGAAGCATCAAATAGCGTCGCCAAACGGCTCCAAGAAGCTGCTTTTCGCGCCTCCCGCCGTCGGCCCAAGCGCGGTCAGAGGTATCATTGCAGGCTTGTCGAAGATGCGGCATGAAAGGCAAAATAGTGGCGAGGTCATTTTCCTAAATTTTGGATTCTGAAATTCGCTTTTGAGCGAAAAGAAAGTCGAGCAAGGGAGTTTGGAAACCGGAAAAGAATCGCATCAGGATACACTCATTCACGGAACAGCGGCTGACGGAACTGTTCGGTGCATGGCGGCAGTCACAACAAATCTCGTCGCAGAAGCTGCGCGCAGACATGACTTATGGCCTACCGTCGCCGCAGCTCTCGGTCGCACGCTGACAGGTACACTGCTACTGGCATCGAGCTTGAAAGAGCTTGATCGCTTGACCGTGCAGATCATAAGTGACGGGCAAATCGGCGGCATCACGACGGAGGCCAACGCGCAGGGACAAGTGCGCGGGTACGTGAGAAACCCTGAAGCCAATGCGCCATACAATGAGAAGGGCAAGTTCGATGTCGGTGCGGTTGTCGGTAAAGGCATGTTCTATGTGACGCACGAGTCAGGTTATGACGTTGGTCTTTATCGCGATCCGTATCGCGGCTCAGTGCCGCTCGTCTCGGGAGAGATAGCGGAAGACTTCGCATTCTATTTGCTGAAGTCCGAACAGATACCTTCAGCCGTGATGCTCGGCGTTCACCTTCTGCCGGATGTTCCGTATGTCTCGGCATCAGGCGGGCTGATGATTCAGATGATGCCCGGCGCAGATGAGAGAACAATCAGCACTGTAGAAACATCTCTCAACCGGATGCGACAGGCCACGATGATGATCCGCGACGGCGCGCGCCCAGCGGATTTGTTGCGCGCGGCGCTCGGCGACCTCGAATTCGAGCAATTGGATGAAAAGCCTGTGAGCTTTAACTGCCCGTGCTCTTACGAGCGAGTGTGCTCGATGATCTCGTCAATTGATCGCGCTGAATTGGAATCCATGCTGAAGGTAGACAAGGGCGCAGTCATGACCTGTCATTTCTGCAACGAGACATATCGCCTTGATGAAGCTGCGCTGGAAAACATCATGAGCGGTTGCCATAAGTAATTTTCTTATCTCCAATCACTCATTAACGCAGTTATGCAATCTTCACTTTTTGACGAGACGCCAACGCAATCAAGCGAGACGCTGGACGAGCTTAACGAAGAGCTTTTGCAGCGCGCTAAGGTGATGCCACAGTATGCGGACGGCATCTTCATCTTCGGCGAAGGGAGAAAGGGCGCGCGAGTGGTGGTTGTCGGCGAATCACCGGGAGCACCGGACATTGAATCTGGCAAACCTTTCATGGGGGCTGCGGGACAGATGCTCAATCGCATCCTCGAAGCCATTAATCTGAAGCGCGAAGAATGCTATCTGACAAACACGGTCAAGCTCATTTCCAGCGGCGATGAATTGACGCCTGAGATACTCTCTTTCTTCACCCCTTATCTTCATCGCGAGCTTGCAATCGTCCGCCCGCAGGTTGTCATCGCTTTCGGCAACACGCCGACGCGCGCACTGCTCAGAACTAAAAAGCCGATTTCCAAAATGCGTGGCGAGTTTCATGATTATCAGGGGATGAAACTGATGCCGACGTTCAACCCGGCTTATCTCCTGCGCGACCCATCGAAAAAGCGCGAAGTCTGGGAAGATGTGAAGAAAGTGCGCGATCTTCTGGCTTCGGCGTCTTAGAGTGTTCGACAAAACATTCTCACCGCTTCACCTTTTGCCCGCTTCAAGCTAACTTTACTTACCGTGCAACCGTCAATCGCTCCTGAGCGCGACCACACCACAACTCAAACGCCCCTGCCGCAGTATGCGGAGGTAGCTATTCCCGTGCGCGTGATGCAGACGTTTACTTACCGCCTGCCGCTTGCGCTTCAAACAGATGCACGTCTCGGCTCGCGTCTTCTCGTTCCCTTCGGGCGCAAACGTCTCACGGGTTACATCGTCGCGCTTCTCCAAAATCTTGACCCGGCAATAGAGATGACAGACGCGGAGATCAAGGATGCGGAGGAACTGCTCGACGCAGAACCGCTGCTCACGCCGGAGATTCTGGAGATCACGCGCTGGGTCGCCGAATATTATGCCGCGCCCTGGGGCGAAGTCCTGAAGGCCGCGCTGCCCGCAGGATTGAATGCGACCGTCGAGCAGGTTTTGACCATCACCACAGAGGGACGAGATGAACTGGCGCGCCTGCCGATCAATCGCACGGCGACGGCGAAAGCCCGCGCCCTGCGCCTCGTCGCCGACAATGAAGAGATGTCACTTCGCATCCTCGCGCAGCACATCGGCGAAACTCGCGCTGGGGGAATTGCCCGCGATCTTGAGCGCACCGGTTGGGTTAAGCTCACGCATCGGGCGCGCACCGTGCTCGCCCGAGCGAAACGCCGCAAGGCCGTGCGCCTGCTGCCCGTCGAAGAGCATGTCGCGCCAGAATCCGCTCGCGCGCTATCCCGTGTCCAGCAAAGAATCGTTGAGACGTTGATTGATGAAGGCGGCGAGATGAGTTTCACGGATTTGCTGGAAAGAGCGGATGCGAGCGCCTCTTCGATTCAAACGCTGGAGAAGCGGCGCATCCTCGAAGTCTTCGTCCGCAACGTGCGACGTGACCCGTTAGCTACGGCGACGCTACCGGAGATCGAAGAGCTTGAATTGACGATAGCCCAAGCAGCCGCGCTCAAAGAAATTGAGAAGCCGCTCGCGGAAAATCGCTATGCCGCTTTCCTACTCCACGGCGTGACGGGCAGCGGCAAAACGGAAATCTACATCCGCGCTATGCGCGCCGCGCTTCTTCAAGGCCGCACGGCGATGATGCTCGTGCCGGAAATCGCGCTCACCCCCGTCTTCTCGCGCCGTCTCCGCGCGCACTTTGGCGATCAGGTGGCGATCTTCCATTCGTCTTTGACGACAGGCGAGCGTTTCGACGAATGGAGTCGCTTAAAACGCGGCGAGGCGCGTGTCGTCATCGGCACGCGCTCGGCAGTGTTTGCGCCGGTCTCCAACCTCGGCCTCGTCGTCATTGATGAAGAACACGAGACTTCATACCGCCAGCAGGAATCGCCTTACTACAACGGGCGCGACACGGGGATCGTCCGCGCCAGCCGTGAAAAAGCCGTCGTCGTGCTCGGCTCTGCCACGCCCTCGCTCGAATCTTTTCACAACGCGCGGAGCGGTAAATACAACTACCTTCAACTCGCACAGCGCATTGCCAATCGCGCCATGGCACGCGCCGAGATCATTGACATGCGCGAGGTCTTCGCCGAGCATGGCCGCCCGGAAGTCTTCTCTGAAGATCTCCTCAAATCAATCGAGGAGACGCACGCGCGCGGCGAGCAATCAATCATTCTGCTCAACCGTCGCGGTTATTCGAGTTTCGTGCTGTGTCGCTCCTGCGGCGAGTCCATACATTGTCCGAACTGCGATGTCACGCTCACTTACCATCGCGGCGAGATGAGCATCATTTGCCATTATTGCAATCATCGACAGGCTGCTCCATCACGCTGCCCATCATGCGTGGGCAAATACATCTACTATGTCGGCGAGGGCACGGAACAACTCGAAGAGATGTTGCAAAAGCGTTTTCCGACGCTTCGCATCGCCCGCCTCGACCGCGATACCACTTCGCGCCGCAAGCTTTTCGAGCGCGCTATCTTGGAATTTGGCGCGGGTGAGCTTGATATGCTCGTCGGCACGCAGATGCTCGCCAAGGGACATGACTTTCCGAATGTGACGCTCGTTGGCGTGGTTTCCGTTGATGCAGGGCTGGCGTTGCCTGACTTTCGTTCCGCCGAGCGGACGTTTCAGCTAATTACGCAGGTCGCTGGCCGGGCCGGACGCGGCACACTTGCTGGGCGCGTTTTGATTCAAACTTATCACCCGAATCACTATGCTCTGAAACACGCCTGCGCGCAGGATTACGCAGGCTTCTACGCTGAAGAGATTCGCTACCGCAAGAGTCTCAACTATCCGCCCTTCGTCGCGCTCGCATCACTCCTGGTGCATGGCGAGGACTTTACGCGAACGCAGGCCATCGCCG
>JACCVS010000763.1 GCA_013698055.1 Acidobacteriota bacterium | reverse complement strand
GCTCCCTCCAGCGAATTGAGCGCACCATCTAGGGCGGCCGTTCGTTGCTCGACGAGTTCCCGCAATTGATCTTCGTAGCGACGCTTGGCCGTGCGCAAATCGTAATGCTCAACTGCGCGCTGCATGGTCGCGTCGAGTTCGCGCAAGTCGAAAGGTTTCGTGATGTAATCGAATGCGCCGACGCGCAAAGCCTCGATCACGTGCTCAATATCTTGCGAACCGCTGACTAGAATAACCTGCGTATCGGGCGCCCATCTCAATACCTGCGGGACGAGTTGGAGTCCCGTCATGCCGCTCATCTCAATATCACTGATCACGACCGGGAACTGCTCTTCGCGCAGCAGCGAAAGCGCCCGCTCAGCGCAATCAACCGTGACGCAATCAAAGCAGTCACTCAAAAAATCTTGCAGCACACTCCGAACCGCCCCTTCGTCGTCAGCGATAAGGACACGTGTTCTTGAGTCTAACGCGCAGGGCATAAAGTTTAGCCTTCTTATTAAAACGGGGAAATAATATGAGGGTTGATGCAAGAAAGAACATAAGCACCGCACAGGCAAGCGACAAACATCATACAAAAGATTTAAATTATTTGGAACAACAAAATTTATCTTTTAACGTAAAACCTTAACGTATGCCTGTCAGTATCTAGTACGTTTAGACTTAAGACAGGTTTATTTCAGCCGGATGATACCCCTCGAGCGTCAAAGTCTAACGCAGAGATGTTCTCCAGCGCGCTCTCCGCGATATATTCTTAGGCGTTCTTGCACTGCGGCGCGGTGTCGGTGTATGTTAATCGCTACGAACTAAATGTAGTCAGCTCTGCTAGTGCTCTGTAATTAAAGTTGTTGTAAAGAACCACAGCCATTGCTATCTTTCTACAATGGCTCGACACACACAATTCATTCAACTCTCTGTCGAAGAACGCCGTTCTTTGAAAACTTTGTTTCGCTCCGGCAAGGGGGCCAACCGCCTGCACACGCGCGCTCGGATTCTCCATCTGCTTGACCGCGAAGTGCCCCCTCCTGAGATTGCACAGACTCTCTCGTGTGGCATCGCGACCGTTTATAACGTCAAGCGCCGCTACGAGAGCGAAGGGCTAGAATCAGCACTCTCGGACAAGGCTCGTTCCGGCAGGCCGCAGCAGATTGATGGTCGGGCGCGGGCGAAGATTACAGCCCTCGCGTGCTCCGCAGCACCAACAGGTCATGCCCGCTGGACGTTGCGCCTGTTGGCAGATCGTGCCGTCCAACTCGGCTTTTGTGAAACTATCTCGCACAATGCGGTCAAAGAGATTCTGAAAAAAACAGACTCAAGCCGCACCTGAAGAAGCAATGGTGCATCGGCCAGATTACCGGCGAGTATCTGGCACGGATGGAAGATGTCTTGTACCTCTACAACCTGTCTTTTGATGAGCAGCGACCCGTCATCTGCTTCGATGAGCTGCCCGTGCAACTGTTGGGCGAGGTGGTCTTGCCATTGCCGATGAAAGCGGGATATCCCAAACGCTTTGATTATGAATACGAGCGCGAGGGCACAGCCGTTCTCTTGGTCGCCTTTGAGCCGCTGACGGGAAAACGCATCGTCGAGACGAGCAAGCAGAGGACGAAAGCCGATTACTGCCGCTTCATGCAGCGAGTGGCGGAGGGGTTCCCACAGGCGGAGAAGATCATGCTGGTGCAAGACAACCTGAATACGCACAACGCCAGTTCGTTCTACGAGAACCTGCCACCAGCGGAAGCCTTCGCTCTGGCGCAAGCGTTCGAGATGCACTACACGCCGAAGAAAGGGTCGTGGCTCAACATGGCGGAGTTGGAGCTATCGGCTCTGTCGCGCATCTGCCTCTCAAGGCGTATCTCGTCAATTGAAGAGCTTGACCGCGAAGTGCAAGCACTTGTCGAAGAACGAAATGCGTTGAAAGTTAAAGTCGAGTGGCAGTTCTCAATCACGCAAGCGAGAAAGAAGCTGAGCCGTCACTACGAAAAGGTGAAGTCTAAAAACTAACATTACAGAGCACTAGCTTCCTAGCAACATATTCATAGGTTGGGTTTCGACTTTTAGGCATCTCTCTGATTACAGCTTTTACGGCTTCTCTCAATTCATTCTTAGTCCAATTTTCAGGGCGTCCTGCGCCACGCGCACCAACTTGATTTTTTAAGCTTTTTACTGAATTGTCTGTAAC
>JACCVS010000784.1 GCA_013698055.1 Acidobacteriota bacterium | reverse complement strand
CGGCAGAGATGCCTTTGGAGATAATCGTCGAGCGAGTGTTCTTGCCCAGGTGAATCATCTTCGTGCCCGTGTCGGCCTGCTGCGCGTGATTCGTCAGGGCGACCGAGTAGAACTCGCCGATGGAATTGTCCCCCTGCAAGATGCAGGAAGGATACTTCCATGTAATCGCCGAGCCGGTCTCGACCTGCGTCCACGAAATCTTTGAATTGCGCCCGGCGCATTTCCCGCGCTTCGTCACGAAATTATAAATGCCGCCCTTGCCTTCTTCGTCGCCCGCGTACCAGTTCTGCACCGTTGAATACTTGATCTCCGCGTCGTCCAGAGCGATCAGCTCGACAACGGCGGCGTGCAATTGATTCTTGTCGAACTTGGGCGCGGTGCAGCCTTCAAGGTACGACACATGCGCGCCCTCTTCGGCGATGATCAGGGTGCGCTCGAACTGCCCCGACTCTGAGTTATTGATGCGGAAATAAGTGGACAAATCCATCGGGCAGCGCACGCCCTTCGGGATGAAGACGAACGAGCCGTCGGTGAAGACCGCGCTGTTGAGCGCCGCGAAATAATTATCGCTCGCCGGCACGACCGAGCCGATATACTTACGGATTAGCTCAGGATATTCATGTACGGCTTCCGAGAACGAGCAGAAAATGACGCCGACCTTCTTCAGCTTCTCTTTGTAGGTCGTCGCCACCGAGACGGAATCGAAAACCGCGTCAACAGCAACGTTCGCAAGCTGCTTCTGTTCCTGCAAAGGAATGCCCAGCTTCTCGAAAGTCCTCAAGAGTTCGGGATCAACTTCATCCAGGCTCGCCTTCTTAGCGTTCTGCTTCGGCGCGCTGTAATAAATGATGTCCTGATAGTTGATTTCCGGGTACTTGAGGTTCGGCCAGTTTCGCGGCTCTTCCATCGTCAGCCAATGGTGATACGCCTTCAGACGAAATTCCAGCATCCATTCCGGCTCGCTCTTCTTTGCTGAAATCAGCCTGACGGTATCCTCGGTCAACCCTCTGGGGATGACATCGGATTCGATGTCGGTTACGAACCCGTACTTGTATTCCTGGTTGGCAAGTATTTCAATACTGCTCATCTTCTTGTTTTCCTACTTCGCTCTCCGAAGTTAATTTTTCAAAAGTAATAATTGCTGTTTCGCGCATCGTTCACGCGCTTCTATGTGTCGGACTGAGGCGAGCCTGCAATCTTTGAATCTGATGCAGCGTCGCGTCCACGTTCGCCTCCGTGCCCACTAACTGCGCGAGCGTTACTTCCGACAAAGCGTTTTGCACAATCTCGTGCAGTCCCAAAATCACAGGCCGGATGCCGCAATCGCTCGTATGAACGCAAACGTCGAGCACGCCGGTGTAACTCTTGCAATGCTCCGTCATTGCGTCGGCATCCAGAACCTTGATGACTTCACTAAGGCGAATCTCGGAAGCGGGACGCGCCAGTTGATACCCGCCTTTAGTGCCTCTCGTAGAAAGTACCAATCCGGCCTTATTCAGAATCCAGAGCAGCTTCCCGGCGTTCGCCACCGAAATCCCCTCGCTGGCGGCGATCTGTGACAGCGTCAGTGATTCGCCCACTTTCAATTGGGCGAGTTGCACCAGACAACGCAATCCATACTCTTCCTGTGCCGAGACTTTCACGTTCGTCAAACTCCTTCTTGATCCCCTAATGATCCAGGATGCGAGAGCATTATAACATACATTACTTTTTAGTCAAGATTGCCAAGTTGTTGAAACTAAAAGATAAGGCTCCACACGGAGCCTTAAGTTAACATCCTTTTATTTCTCTTTGCGGATTTGAACCAAAAGACTAAAGGGTGAAATTAAAATTGATGAATCCAATCACGCGAACGGGCTGGCCGCCGACGACTGTGGGTCGGAATTTCCAGCGCCGCGCCGCATCTGTTGCCGCCTGCCGCAATAATGCAGGGCCGTCGGTGCGCTGAACTGACGCGACTGCGCCGGTTTCGTCTATCTCCAAATAGACCTTAACGATTCCTGTTATACGTGTGGTCTTGGCAACTTGCGGGTAAGAGGGATTTACTCTTTGCGTGGCTTTTTCAATCAAGGAGCCAACATCTACAGGGCGGTCTCCCGGAGCGGAGTTTCCCGCCGGGGAATCTTCCGGGGTGACACTCTTCACTGCCGAAGAAGCGGTATTGCTATCAGGAGTTGCGGTGGCCTTACGTCCGCTCGTATCTATTGAATGGTTCGGCGCAGATGCGGAAGAGGAAGTCGCCGGAGACTTGCTCGCGCCTAGCGTTGAAGTCATGGAAATAGTATTGGGAGGTAAAGTACCTGAAGAGGCGATACGCATTTCGGAAGCAGCAAGCTTCTGTCGCACTTGGGCGATTTCCCGTTGCCACTGAAGACGTTCCTGCTTGGTTCGCGCCAACGGTGCCCGCACATTGGCAACCTCTTCAAACAGGCCGAGCGCATCAAAGTTCTTCTCATTTTGGCCACTCATTTCCCTGGCTTGTTCCGCGATGCGGTCGAGCAGCATCCGCATATGGTCAAGATCGTTTGCAGCCTCGGGCGGGAGTTCTTTGTCTGCGATGTTAATGCCGAAGGAGCGATAACGCCCGAGATGCTCACGCGCACCGTTGACGGATTGTCCGGCAAGTGCGAAATATGTTCGAGTGGAATTTTCGTTCTGGACGGAGCGCAACTTGTAAGCCTCTTCCAGGAGGGTTTGCGCGCGCATGTAATCGCCCTCTTCCAGATAAATGCTCATCAACATGATGCGCGCGACATCGCGCACCGCATCATCAGTCGTCGCCGTGCGAATCGCATCAAGCTCGGCTGCCGCCGCCCCGAGTTTGTGTGCGGCAATCAGGGCGCGCGCACGCTTGAGGCGCTTTTGCCCGGCATCTGCTTCGGGCACAGCCTGAGCGAACAGGGTGAGCGTCGTTAAGACGAGGCAAAGAATTGTTCCGATACTCAGATTGATGACATGGCGAGCATTTTTTTCTTTCACTTCTCAAACTCCATAAAAAACTGAAGCGAGCTTTTTCTAGGCTCGCTTCCGGGTACAACAAACACTCATTTGATGTCCCGTATTATGGCCTCTTCAGGGGGCTTTGGGCAAACCCCCCGGTTGAATTTTCACCCGCTTGTGTGGTTGTTGGCGCGAGGCTCTTGATAATCTGCTCGCGGAAGATTCGTGCGCGTGCCTTTATATCCTGTTCGTCGAGAGTTAGCAACCTCCGGTCGCGCATGATGACGCGGCCTTCGATGATAACGGAGCGCACATCATCGGCTTTCGTCGCATAGACGAGATGCGAGTAGATGTTATAAAGCGGCGTCTGGTTGAGGTCGTCAAGGTCAACTATCACTAGATCAGCGCGCTTGCCTTTCTCGATTGAGCCGATCTCGCGCTCCATGTGTAGGGCGCGCGCGCCGCGAATCGTCGCCATCTCGAAAGCCTGTTGCGCCGTGACGACCTTCGGGTCCATCGCGAACACTTTATGCAGCTTGGCCGTCGTATCAATCTCTTCCCACATGCTCAGATCATTATTCGACGCAGCGCCGTCGGTGCCAAGCCCGAGATCAAGATCTAGTTGAAGCATACGCGGTACAGGCGCGACTCCTGAAGCGAGCTTCATATTCGACTGCGGGTTATGAACCACCCCGACGCCGAGACGTTTCAAGACCGTAATCTCTTCAGGACTCGGATGAACAACGTGGGCGGCGATGACGCGATTGTTCAAAAATCCTATCCGGGCGAGGTAATCAACAGGAGATGCACCCTTGCTCTTCAACAGATCATCAACTTCTTTGCGCGTCTCCGAAACGTGAATGATGATCGGAGCATTGGTTTTGTCCGACAAGGCGCGCACGTCCTTGAGATGCTCTTCCGAAACTGTATAAGGGGCGTGCGGCGCGATAGCCGGGACAATCAGCGCATTTCCCTTCCATTTCTTAATAAATTTTTCAGTGTAGGCCATCGCCTCGGCCCAGGTTTTATTGTCCGGGACCGGAAAATCTATCACGGTTTCGCCGAGCACGCCGCGCACACCGGCTTTTGATGTTTCGTCCGCGATGGCGTCCTCGAAGTAGTACATGTCACAGTAGGTTGTCGTGCCGCCGCGAATCATCTCAGCAAGCCCGAGGCGCGTACCGACGCGCACAAACTCTTCGGTGACATTTTTCGCTTCAGCCGGGAAGATGTATTTAGTCAACCACTCGTTCAAGTCCAGATCGTCAGCCAATCCGCGGAAGAGCGTCATCGGAATGTGAGTGTGGGCGTTGATGAGGCCGGGGATGACGACTTTTCCGCGCGCATCCAGCGTCTCGTGGGCAGCGTATTTGGAATCAATCTCAGCGCGCGCGCCGACAGCGACGATCCGTCCATCCTTAACGGCGATTGAGCCGTCTTCGATGACGCTTCGGTCGCCATCCATTGTGACGACAGTTCCGCCACGCACGATAAGGTCAACGCTGGTTCCTCTACCGCGTCCTCTTCGCTGCGCTGAAGCGCTCGGTGGTGTTGTCAGAGAGGCCATAAGAAATATAATGATAATAAATCGCGTAAGTTTCATCATGTTCGATAATCCGAACTTTGCAAGCATCTCTATTTTGGCTTGCCGGGTAGAAAGTAAAAGCGCGCGATGAGGAGGCCAACGAGCGCGGCAACGCTGAGCAATAACTCGACAGCGGTAATGTCCGGGCTGACGATTTTGCGAGCGATGACGAAAATAATTACCTCGACGGCTGCGCTCGTCCGATGGAAAAGTAAGAGCAGCCCTAGTTCGGCGGCGATGGCAACCAGCAATAGGTTTTCGATGATATGCTGAAGCGCTTTGTATTCATCCGTCGGCTGCCAGAGCTTTGGAAACTCCCGCACAACGGTCTCGTAGGCTGCGACGGCGGCAGCGGCGAGGATTACAAAAGCGAGTAGGGTGAGAAAGAGGTGAATTAAATTTCCACCATACTTATTAAGCACACGCTCGATGGGCGGCTCTTCACCAATACCAACCTCATCCTGATTTTTACGGTCGCTCACTTTAATTCTCTTACTTCTCGTTGCTAACTTCTTTCAAGAACCTGGCATCGAAAGCGCGGGGCAGCAGCTCGCGCATCTCGATGATTTCAATTCCACCATGCAAATTGGCGAGAATCACCGTTGTATTCCGACACCACTCCCAGATGATTTGTCGGCACGTCCCGCAGGGCGGCGTCATGGGGTCTGTGTCAGCGACAACCGCGATGCGCTTGAATTTCCTTTCGCCTTCCGACAGTGCTTTCCAGATGGCAACGCGCTCGGCGCAAACAGTCAAACCGAAACTTGCGCTTTCGATATTGCAGCCCGTATAGATTTTCCCGTCTTCCGTTTCGACGGCTGCGCCGACGCAGAAATTCGAGAAGGGCGACAACGAACAATCCCGCCCTAATCTCGCCGCGTCAACGAGTCTTTGAATTTCCGGCTCGATCAAACCTGCCTCCCGCTCGTCATCAACGCGCTGGATAAGCGCTCGCGAATTTTTCCGCTGATTAAATCTATGCTGACAAGATTGCTCCCGCCTTCCGGGATAATCACGTCGGCGTAACGCTTCGACGGCTCGACAAACTGCATGTGCATCGGGCGCACGGTGACGAGGTATTGCTCGATAACTGAATCAACGGTTCTGCCGCGCTCGGCGATATCGCGCCGGAGGCGACGGATGAAACGAATGTCATCAGGTGTATCAACGAAAACCTTGATGTCCATCTGCTCAAGCAATCTTGATTCGGCGAAGATTAAAATCCCCTCGATGATGACAATCGGCTTCGGCTCGATCAGAACCGTGTCATTCAGGCGCGAATGCGTCTTGAAATCATAGACCGGAAGCTCGATTGACCCGCCCCCTTTCAGTTTCCTGACATGGTGAACGAGCAGATCGTTGTCCAGCGCATCCGGGTGGTCGAAGTTCACCGCCTGCCTGTAATCGAGCGGGAGGTCTTTAAGATTGCGATAGTAAGAGTCCTGCTGGATGAACGCTACTTCGCTCGCGTTGACGGATTCGAGAATGCTGTTGGCGACCGTCGTCTTGCCCGAGCCTGTGCCGCCGCAAATGCCGATAATCATAAGTTCAGTGACAAGTGACAAGTGACAAGTGACGAGTTAAAGCATTCTTGCTTACCACTCGTTACTTGTCACTTGTCACTGTAGTTTGGGAATGAGACGGCGGAGCAGATTCTTGAACGTCTCGTGTATGCGTGCACCCGTTTCCATCACTTCCTCGTGATTGATCGGTTGATCAATGACGCCTGCCGCCAAATTCGTGATGCAGGAGATGCCCAGAACTTTTATTCCCATCTGACGTGCGACTACTGCTTCCGGGACGGTACTCATCCCGACAGCATCCGCGCCGAGAGTGCGCAGCATACGCACCTCCGCAGGCGTTTCGTAGCTCGGCCCCGAGAGAGCCGCGTAGATGCCGCGCCTTAATTCCATGCCGAGCGCATGCGCCTCTTCGACGGCAATCTCCTGATAGTCGCGCGAATAAACCTCGCTCATATCCGGAAAGCGCGTTCCAAAGCGCGCATCGTTTGGGCCAAGCAGTGGATTCACCCCCATCAGATTCAGATGGTCGCTGATGATCATCAATGCGCCTTGATCGAAAGCGACGTTGATGCCGCCCGCGGCATTGGTCAACAAAAGAGAACTGACGCCAAGCAGGCCGAAGACACGAATGGGGAAAGTGACTTCCGCGAGCGAGTAGCCTTCGTAAAAGTGGAAGCGACCCTGCATCGCCGCTACGGGCGTGCCTTCCACTTTGCCGAGAACCAGACGACCGGCATGTCCTTCGACGGTCGAGCGCGCGAATCCTGGTATTTCATCGTAGGGAATCGCTACCGAGTCCTCAAGGTCGTCGGCGAAAGCACCAAGCCCGCTGCCGAGCACAAGCGCGACGCGCACTTCTTCACTGAAACGGGCGCGAATTGTGCGGGCGGCGTGCTCCACACGTTCATAAATCGGAAGCGAGGTTGAATCTTCTGGCATATTGTATGAAAGCAAATTCCTGAATGATGTGGTGATGACTTCTTATCTCTCCTTCTGGTACGGAATGCCCAGAGAGCGCGGCGCGCGAGATAAACCGATGAAGCCCGCCAGCACAATTACCGTCAGCACATAAGGAATAATCTGGATAAATTGAACCGGGATATTCCCGACTCCCTGCATCTGTATCGCCACTGCCTCGGCCAACCCGAAGAAGAGACAGGCGAGCAACGTCTGCACGGGTCGCCACTTGCCGAAGATCAAAGCAGCCAGCGCGATAAATCCCCTTCCGGCTGTCATGTTGCGCGTAAACAACGACGATTGCCCGATAGAAAGGTAAGCTCCGCCCATCGCCGCCAACGCGCCCGACAACAGCACAGCCGTATACCTGACTTTCGCCACGCTGATGCCAGCCGTGTCTGCCGCTTCGGGGTTTTCGCCGACAGCGCGCAAGCGCAATCCGAACGGCGTGCGATTAAGCACGTACCATGTCAGAGGGACAAGGAGAAAAGCAATTACCATCGGGGCGTATTGAAGCAAATCCTCTCGCGGAATCTGCGGCGTTGCCCCGGTGGAATCAAAGAGCGCGCCGCTTAACAAAGCAGGCACGCCGAGGAAAAGAATGTTGATGGCCGTTCCCGTCACGACCTGATCGGCCTTATACCTGATGCACGCGACTGCGTGAATACTCGCGACAACGACGCCCGCTGCCATTGCCGCCAGCAGCCCGACCCACGGATTACGTGAATAGTAAGTCACTGTTGCCGCAGTGAACGCGCCAGCCAGCATCAAGCCTTCGAGCGCGATGTTAATGATGCCCGCCCGCTCTGAATAAAGACCGCCCAGCGCAGCTAATATCAGCGGCGTCGCCAGCCGCAGCATCGAGGCAAGTAGCGCAAAGGTGAATATGTTTTTCATAACCAGTGGTCAGTGGTCGGTGGTCGGTGGTCAGTAGCCAGAGAAATCAGTTTTTAACTGACCATTGACCACCGACCACTGACCACTGCTCTTCACAGTTTCGACCGCTTCAATAAGCCCCATCTGGAGAATGGACCGCGAAACAACGCTTCGGCGGCCACGAAGAGAATGACTATCGCTTGAAGCACTTGCACCAAATCTTTCGAGACGTTATCTGTAAAGATGTCAACGAACAGCGCGCCGCGAGTCAGCGCGCCAAAGAGAAGCGCCGCCAGCACCACACCGAACGGATGATTGCGCCCAAGAAGCGCAACCGCGATTCCCGTAAATCCGTAGCCGATTCCCGCAGAAAATCCTTCGTAGTAGCGATAGCGGTAGCCCAGCACTTCGTTGATGGCGACCATTCCGGCCAGTCCGCCTGAGACAGCCATCGCCAGCACGATCTGCTTCTTCACGGAAATTCCGCCATACTCGGCGGCTGTAGGATTCGCGCCAGTCGCGCGTATCTCATACCCCCACTTCGTCCGCCAGAGGAAGATATAGACCAGCACGCAGACGACGAGCGCGAGGATGAAAGCGACATTCAGAGGAATGTACTGGGGAAAGCCGGGAATGAAATCGCCGAATCGCGGGATGTGCGCGTTGAGTCCTTTGAGAGCTTCCATGCCCGCCGGGACATCCTGTCGCCCGATGGGAATCGTCTGCATGATCGGATCGCCCGGAGCTTTGAAGTGATACTGCGTGAAATAGCTGACAAGAGCGATGGCAATGAAGTTCAACATGATCGTGTTGATGACTTCGTGCGAGCCGAACTTCGCTTTTAATACGCCGGGTATCGCTCCCCAAGCCGCCCCACTCAAGATTGCCCCGATGCAGGCGAGCGGAATGAGAAACCAGCCTGAAAGATTCGCAAACGTGATTCCAATCCACGCCGTGACGAAAGCCGCGATGTAAAGTTGGCCTTCGGCTCCGATGTTGAGCAGTCCGCACCGAAACGCAACGGACACCGCCAGCCCCGTAAAAATCAAAGGTGTCGCATAGAACAGCGTGAAGCCGATGCCATCCGGCCACGAGAGCGCGCTGCCGATCAGCAGCTTGTATGTCTCAATGGGGTCGCCGCCAATGAGCAGCACGATAATTCCGCCGACGACGAAGGCCGCCAGCACGGCGATGAGCGGAAACAGGATTTCGCGAAGAAGGTGCATTATTAATTTAGGAATCCAGAATCCAGAAGTCAGGAGCCAGAATAAAAAGGCGGAAACCGCTTTTGTTCTTATTCTGGATTCTGGATTCTGACTCCTGAATTCTGCCTTTAGTCAGTGTCCCCCGGTCATCAGCAATCCGATCTCTTCGGGACTCGTGATCTGTGGGTCAACTTCACCGACGATACGGCCATTGTGAATCACCAGCAGGCGATCGGACAGTGCCGTTACTTCTTCAAGTTCTGCGGACACAAGCAACACGGCACAGCCCTCGTCACGCAGCGCGACGAGCTTGCGATGGATGAATTCGATTGCGCCGATGTCCACGCCGCGAGTCGGCTGCGAAACGAGAAGAAGTTTTGGACGAAGATCAAACTCGCGCCCGATGATTAGCTTCTGCTGGTTGCCGCCTGAGAGCGCGCGGGCGGGCAAGTCCGGGTTTGCCGGGCGCACGTCGAAATCCTTAATGACCTGCTCGGCTCGCTCGCGGATGGCAGTGTTATCCATCCACACACCACCCAAATGTGCGACCGCCGGGCGGCGATAATGAACACCGAGAATCGAGTTTTCCGCTAGGTCGAAATCTAATAGCAGCCCTCGCCGGTGGCGGTCTTCGGGGATGTGCGCGATGCCCATCTCTTTGCGCCTGCGCGCGTTGGTTTTGGTGATGTCGCGCCCAGCTAATTCGACCGCGCCGGTCACAGCAGGAGGAAGAATCAATCCGGCCAGGGCTTCTATCAACTCCGTCTGGCCGTTCCCTTCCACACCCGCGATGCCGACAATCTCGCCTGCCCGTACCTCAAACGAAACTCCGTCCAATCGTCGCGTTCCATCCTTCGCCGTCATCGCCAACTCGCGCACGCTGAGGACAGTCTCACCTTCTGCGCTCGCCGCAGTCTTCTCGATTCGCAACAACACGTCGCGCCCGACCATCAAGCGTGCCAACTCGGCTGCATTCGTTTCCGCGGTCTTGACCTGTCCGACGACGCGGCCATCGCGCATCACGGTCACGTCGTCGGAGATTGCCAGAACTTCGGCGAGCTTGTGCGTGATGATGACGACCGTTTTTCCCTGCTCGCGCATCCGGCGCAGGATGGTGAAGAACTCTTCAACTTCCTGCGGCGTCAGCACGGCAGTCGGCTCATCCAGAATCAAGAGTCGCGCCTGACGATAAAGGGCTTTGAGCAACTCGACGCGCTGCTGCTGCCCGACCGATAAACTCTCGATGATAGCGTCCGGGTCAATGGATAATCCGAACTCCTGCGAGAGAGAGCGAATCTGTGTTCCGGCTCCGCGCAAATCAAGTGAAGTTGCCGCTCCCGGCTCAGCGCCAAGTACGATGTTTTCGGCGACAGTCATCGTCTCGACTAGCATGAAATGCTGGTGAACCATACCGATGCCGAGCGCAATGGCATCGTGCGGCGTCGCTATCCGTTGCGCTTCGCCCTCAACCACGATCTCGCCTTCGTCAGCCGTGTAGAAGCCATAAGCGATACGCATCGCGGTTGACTTGCCCGCACCGTTCTCGCCCACAATGGCGTGAATTGTTCCCGCCCTGACCATGATACTCACATGGTCGTTCGCCAGCACGTCGCCGAACCGTTTGGTTATGTTGCGTAGCTCAAGCATAAAACAGTGGTCAGTGGTCAGTGGTAAGTAGGAGTCAGCTTTTAACTGGCCACCGGCCACTGACCACTATTTCGCCATCGCGTCGGTGACTTGAATCTTTCCGTTGATGATCTCTTGTTTAGCTGCTTCGACCTTTTGAATCATCTCGGGCGGAATCAGTTTTTCGTTATACTGATCAACAGCGTAGCCCACGCCGTCGTTCTCAAGGCCGTAAACGTGAACGCCGCTTTTGAATTGCCCTGCCACACGCTCCTTGACAGTCAGATAAACGGCATTATCAATCCGCTTGATCATGCTGGTGAGGACGAATCCGGGCTTGACCCAGTTTTGATTCGAGTCCACACCGATCACGAACTTGTTGTTCTGCTCTGCGGCATCGAATGCACCGAGTCCTGAGTTGCCCGCCGCCGTGAAAATCACGTCAGCGCCCTTGCCGATCTGCGCGACCGCCAGTTCTTTACCCTGTCCGGGATTGTTCCACGCCGCTGGAGTTACGCCGACATAATTTTCGAGCACTCGAACGTTCGGATTGATGGAGCGTGCGCCCTCCGCATAGCCGGTTGCGAATTTGTGAATCAAGGGAATGTCCATGCCACCGATAAAGCCAACGGTGCCGGTTTGTGATTTCATGGCCGCGATCATCCCGACAAGGTAAGAGCCTTGATGCTCCTTGAAGACGAGGGACGTAACGTTGGGCAGATCAATCACGCCGTCTATGATGACAAAGTTGACATTGGGATAATCTTTGGCGACTCGTTCCACGACTGGCATCTGTTCAAACCCGACGCCGATCACCAGATCGTAATTACGCTCTGCGAAGGCGCGGATGGCAGGCTCGACCGAAGTCGCGTCGCCCGGCTCTACGTCGCGCAGGACAATCGGGAAATCTTTCGCCGCGCGCTTGACGCCTTCCCACGCGGAAGCATTGAACGAGCGGTCATCTTTGCCGCCGATGTCGAAAACAATCCCGACGTGAACTTTGTTTTTATCCGCCTCGCTCCTCGCCCCCATGTTACAGCCAGACCCGACGACGAGCAGGAGCGCAAGCGCACAGACAACTGCCGGATATGTCCAGAGACGAGTCTGATTCATGCTGTAATAACTTCCTTAATCAGTCTGGGGGCGGATGTAGGTTCGTCACCAATTATGTACGCAGCCCGGATGCGCTCTGAAGCTGTTTGCGCCTGCCCAAGCTCGCGGCAGTAGAGCAATCCTAGAGCCTCGCCTGCCTTTACCTCACCGCCAATCCGGCTTTCGGCTGCGTAACCAACGCCGGGATCAATCGCGTCTTCGATGCGCGTTCGGCCTCCGCCAATTGAGGCGATTGCGCGCCCTATCTCAGCCGCATTAATTCCTGTGATAAATCCGGTGCGCGTGGATTCTACCTTAACCTCGTGCGGTGTCAAAGGAAGAAGTCGCGCGGGTTCGTCACAGACAGCCGGGTCGCCACCCTGCGCTTCGACGTTCCGGCGAAAGCACTCAAGCGCCGCGCCTGACGTGAGTGCGAGTTGGATTTTCTCGCGCGCCGCTTCAAGTGACGATTCGATGCAGGAGATAGCAATCATGCGCGCAGCCAGTTCAAGCGATAACTCCATCACGGGGCGCACGCCTTGGTTCACTTCGTTTCGCAAAATCTCAATGCACTCGCGCACCTCGATAGCGTGCCCGACGCCGCGTCCCAATGGCTGGCTCATGTCCGTCAACAGGGCTTCGGTGCGAACTCCGCACGAATTGCCGGTCGAGACGAGAGCCTGTGCCAGATTCCTTGCATCATCCTCGTTCGACATGAAAGCCCCGCTGCCGGTCTTCACATCAAGCACGAGCGCATCCAGCCCCGCCGCCAACTTCTTCGACATGATAGAAGCAACGATGAGCGGGATTGCTTCAACTGTCGCGGTCGCGTCGCGCAACGCGTAGAGCTTTTTGTCAGCAGGCGCAATCTCGGCGGTCTGCCCCATCATGGCAAAACCTATTCGGTCAAGAATCACCCGAAACTCTGCGAGCGAGAGATGCACGCGATAACCGGGGATGGATTCCAGCTTGTCGAGCGTGCCGCCCGTATGCCCCAAACCACGTCCCGAGATCATCGGAACAGATGCACCGCAGGCAGCGACAAGCGGAGCCAGGATGAGTGAGGTTTTATCGCCAACGCCACCCGTCGAATGCTTGTCAACTTTTGGCTTCGAGATGTCTGAGAAATTCAGCACCTCGCCCGAATGAAGCATCGCGTCCGTCAGCATCGCCATCTCTGAGGCGCTCATGCCGTTGAGATAAATTGCCATCAGCAATGCGGACGACTGATAGTCGGCCATGCTGCCCCGCGTCACACCGTCAACGAAGAACGCAATCTCCTCGCGCGAGAGGCTGCCGCCATCGCGTTTCCTGCGTATCACGTCCTGCGGTCTCAAACCCATCCCCCTTAAACGCGCGTCAATAAAATCACTGCCTGTGCGGTCACGGCCTCCCCGCGACCGACGGCATCAAGCCCTTCGCCTGTCTTCGCCTTCACGCTCACGCACGCAGGCTCGACGTTCAACGTCTGCGCCAACTTCTCCCGCATCTCCTGCACAAACGGTCGTAGACGCGGGCGCTCAAGCATCACGGTCGAATCCACATTGACGACGCGCCAGCCCTGCTCCTTCGCCAGCCACATCACCCGCGCCAGCAAATCAAGACTGTCAGCATCCTTCCACTGCGGATCGCGGTCAGGGAAATGAACTCCCAGATCGCCCTCGCACAATGCGCCAAGAATAGCATCGGCAATAGCATGAGCCAGCGCATCCGCATCTGAATGCCCCTCAGCGCCACGCTCGGATTCGACCAGCACCCCGCCCAAAACGAGCGGACGCCCTTCCACCAACCGATGTGTGTCATGTCCGGTGCCAATACGATACATAAGTCCAAAGTCTAAAGTTCAAAATCCAAAATCAACGGCGCGTTTTGGACTTTGAACTTTGGACTAATCTTTGAAGTCTCGCAGCATAATTTCAGCCCACGCTATATCTTCCGGGCACGTGATCTTGACATTGCGTGAGTTGCCTTCAACGCTGGTGACTGTTACGCCGAGCGCTTCGACCAGAGAGCTGTCGTCGGTCGCGTTGACGATTAGCTCAGGCCACTGCTCGAAGGCGCGGCACAGTAGGTCGTAGCGAAAGCACTGCGGCGTGAGAGCGCGTCGAATGCGTGCGCGGTCAAGCGTTCGCATGATTCTGTGATTTTCTACTTCCTTAATTGTATCTACAGCCGCCGCCGTGAGGATGGCAGCGCCGCTTATTTCTGCTGCGCGCACCGTCCGTGCGATGTCCTCCGGGGTGACGAAGGGACGCACGCCGTCATGCACGGCAATTATCTCGGCGGTTTCGGCGCGCACGGATTGCAGCCCGCGCCAGACTGATTCGGCGCGTGTTGCCCCGCCCATCACGACGCGCGCCAACTTACGCAATTCATATTTTCCGGCCAACTCAAGAAACCCGGCAGCATCCGGCGCAGGCAAGACCACGACGACTTCCTGAATTTCAGCGCATTGCTCGAATTTTTTGAGCGTGTGAATGATGACGGGAACGCCTGCGAGTTCGAGAAATTGCTTGGCGCGCTTCCCGCCCAACCGCGTGCCCTGCCCGGCAGCAGCGATGATCGCAATGTTCATAAATAGTGGTCAGTGGTCAGTGGTCGGCGGTCAGCTAAAATCAAAACGAATCCGGTTTCTACTGACCACTGACCACCGACCACTGACCACTGCTTTTCACACTTCGTCGCTGATGCGGGCTGGCGCGGGGCGAATGTCGCGCACCGGTTGCGGCTGTTGCTGCGGGCGGCGCGTGCCGTTGACGCGCGGATCGCTCGCGCCGTTATCTGCATCTTCCCACAATCGCCCGAAGATCATTTTTCCGGCTGTCGTTTGCAGTACGCTCGTGACGGCGATTTCCGCGTTCCTGCCGATGAGCTTACGCGCGTTGTCCACGACAACCATCGTGCCGTCGTCCAGGTAAGCGACGCCCTGATTGTATTCTTTGCC
>JACCVS010000644.1 GCA_013698055.1 Acidobacteriota bacterium | reverse complement strand
GTCAGCGTCGGGTAAATCGGAACATCAATCACACCCGCGAAGAGACAGCCAGCATCCGCGAGAGTCCATTCCGGGCAGTTCTCTGAGAATAAAGCGACACGATCACCGTGCCTTATGCCGAGCGAGTAGAGGCTGAGCGCGATGAACCGAGCACGGGCAAGCATCTCATCCGACGAGATGGAACGCCACGCGCCATCTCTTTTGTAATTGAGCAAGTCCGGTTTGTTGTGCAGCTCGACGGTGCGCTCTAACATCTCGACAAGCGTTGTCGGCTCGTCCCGTTCGAGCGGCACACGCGCAGGGGCTGTGCTCTGAAGCTTTGCAATGGGGGTCGTCTGCGTCATTTTGGAGAGCTGACACCGTTAAGAAAAATATCCAGCACCTGATCGGCCATCGGTGCCAGCTTGTAACGCCGCTTCGAGAGAACCCAGTTGGTCGCCATCTCATCGAGCGCGCCGAAGAGAATCTTGGCGACGACCTTGGCATTCAGTTCCTGGCGGAAGACCCCGGCACGCTGGCCTTCCTCAAAGGTGGAACGAATCAAACTCAAGTATTCGGCAAAGCCTGCGGCGGAGAACTCTTCCATGAACTTGGTGGAACTACGCAACTCCACCTGAAAGACTACGGCGAGGTCGCGGTCAGCGCCGAGGCGTTCGAGGTGTAGATGCGCGATGCGGCGCAGCTTCTCGCGCGGATCGGAAATCGTCTCGATCTGACTGCGGCCTTCCTGAACCGCGTCGCCCACGCTCCGGTCAAATATGGAGTGAAGAATCTCTTCCTTGCTCTTGAAGTAGAGATAAACCGTGCCGTCTGCGACACCGGCAGCGGCGGCGATGTCCGCGACTTTGGAGTTGAAATAGCCGTTGCGCGCAAAGACGCGGGTCGCGGCGCGCAGGATAGCCTCGCGCTTATCTGCGACGGGCGGGCGGATTGAAGGCAGAGTACGGGCGGAACTCATCAAGCGCTGTGACCTTGTTTCTTGAATAATTGCGAGGGGCAACACTGAATGAATAGCCACTCATTCGAAGCACCCTTAGCCTAACCTAAAGAATGGAAAATTAAAAATGGAAAATTCAAAAAAGGGACGAAGAGCAAGCTCCTTTGCCTCAATTTTTAATTTTCCATTTTTAATTTTCCATTCTGCTCTTCCGTCTCTTCAGGGCCGAGATCGTCGCCCAGGGGTTTAAGCTGTAGTGCTCCGCCGCGCAAATTCAAGTCTTGTTGCGGGAATGGAATCTCTATCTTTTCTTCTTTGAAAAGGATGTGGATACGATAGTTGACATCGCTTTTAATCTTCGGATGCCTGCGCGGTCTGGTTGTCCAGACAAGCAGGCGAAAATTGAGCGAGTAGTCTCCGAAGTTCAGGAATTGAACGCTGGGTTTCGGCTCCTCCATCACGTGCTCGATTCCCTCGGCTGCGCGCAAAAGCGTCTTCGTCACCAACTCGACATCCGAATCGTAAGAGACGCCGATGGGGACAGAGATACGCGAGCGGCGTTCGCCGTAAGACCAGTTGATTAAAGTCTGATTGACGAGCTTTGAGTTGGGGACGATGGCCGCGATGTGATCGTTGGTTATCACTATCGTCGTCCGCAAATTGATGCTCTGCACGCGCCCCTCGGTGAGTTTGCTGTCGGGGCCGGTGATGGTGATGAAATCGCCGACGCGCACCGGGCGCTCAAACAACAGGATGAATCCGGAGGCGAGGTCGCCCGCGATGAATTGCAGACCGAAGCCGATGCCAACCGAAAGAGCCGTGAAGACGACCGCGAGCGTCGTCAGGTCAAGATTAAAAGCCGTCTTCAGCGCAAAGAGGATGCCGAGCGTGATGACCAGATAATGGATCAGGCGCAGGACTGTGTATTGAATGCCGGGATCGAGGTTAACGCGGGCGGCCATCCGACGCTGCATCAGTGAGCGCACCGAGCGCGAGATGATAATCGCCGCGGCGAAAATGGCGATGCCGATGACGACGTTCGCCAGCGAAATTTTGAAGTTGCCGACGGTGAACTCGTAATTGATGTAGTTCCAGATGCGCTCCAAAATGTTCTCGCTACCCTGCGGTGGCGTCGGCGCAGGAGGTGTGGCCGTCGTCGCCGCTTGTTGCTGTAGGGGCGGAGACGGCTGCTGCCATAACCAGCCGCTCGCCAGCAGCGTTCGGCTCAGGTCAACGAGACTCGATACAATCGTTTCAGTCATCTCTCGCCCTCAGCGCAAAAACAATTCTCTGTTCAGAGCCAACAACAAAAGCCCAGTGCCCTAAGTCTAACTTCGGACACTGGACTTTGGACTCACGACGTAAATCTGGCGGAGGCTGAGGGACTCGAACCCCCAAGCGCTTTCGCGCGCCAGTTTTCAAGACTGGTGACTTACCAATTAGCCTAAGCCTCCGTGAGAAACCTTTGAGATAATATACCGCACGCCGTAGCTTCGCTCAACTTAAGCAAGAAAGCAGAAGTTTGTCTGCTTAGACATTTCATTCCGTTCCCTTTTTAGTCTCCGCGATGATGAAATCAACGACTTCGTCGAAGCTGCCCGAGCGCGCGTAAACTTCTCGCTGGCGGGTTGCGCCGTTGCCGCGCTCAAGAGTCTCGCGGACGAGTGCGCTGACCTCTTCCCACTCGTCGTGTTCTTCGAGCGAAGGACGAAGGAAAGCCAGAAACTTTTCAACCATCTGGCGTGCGGGCAAAGCGCGCTCGGCTTCCACATCTACCAAATCCGCGTCAAGGCCGTAGCGCGCGGCGCGCCATTTGGCAGCGCGCAAAAGTTCGGGACGGTGGTACTTGACAGCATCATCACGCATGACTTGCGCGTGGCAGCTTCTCGCGAGCGCGCGTACCAGCCCAGCTATCATCACGGCCTCGTCAATGGTCAGGCAGACATCCGCAACACGGAATTCCAGCGTCTCGAAACGCGCCGAAGGCCGCACGTCCCAGTAAATCTTCGTCGCATCTTCAATGCTGCCGGTGGCGATCAACGCTTCGACAAGCGCGTCGTACTCGGCGCGCGAGGCAAAGACCTGCGGCGTCCCGGCCATCGGCCACCTGCGCCAGACTTCTGTGCGAAAACTTGAGTAGCCCGTGTCAACGCCAAGCCAGAAAGGTGAGTTGGCCGCGAGAGCCAGCATCACGGCCAGCCACGGGCGGGTGCGATTCATCATGGAAATCGCCGCCTCTCGATCATTGATGCCGACGTGGACGTGGCAGCCGAAGATCAAATGCTCGCGGGCAAGCTGCTGGTAATCCTGCGCGATTCCGATGTAACGCGCCTTGGGCGTGATTTCCTGATCCGCCCAGTGCGAGAAGGGATGCGTGGCGGCGGCGGCAATCGAGTTGCCATCATTTTCAGCCGCTGCGATCACTTCGCGGCGGAGACAGACCAGCTCGGCGCGCACATCCGCGAGTGTCTTGCAGACGAGCGTGCCGATTTCGATTTGCGAGAGATAAAGCTCCGGCGTCACGCTGTCGCCGACGGCGGCGCGAGCTTCCGGCAGGATATGCTCGGCGCGCGGGTGCAATTCGCGCGTCTCCCGGTCAATGATCTGGTATTCCTCTTCAACTCCGACGGTGAATTGTTCTTTGATTGACATGACCCGCTTGT
>JACCVS010000621.1 GCA_013698055.1 Acidobacteriota bacterium | reverse complement strand
GATAATAACCAGTTGACCTATCCGCTACGCAATCCGGGGCCGCTGCTTCCGCGTCGTCGTCTTCCTGATCTCGTCATCGAGAGCCAGAATTTAGTTGACCCTTATGGAGGCGATGTCGCCGTTCAAGTATGGAATAAAGGCGGCGCGGATGCCGGGCCGTGCGACTTGCGCTTGATCGTCTGGGAGGCGGGAAAGTTCGAGCAGAAGTATGTCACGAACGTCTTTCTGAAAGTGCCCGCCATCGCCGCCGGACAAAAGAAGGAAGTGCATATCAAGGCCGGTGTGCCGATCATCAGCACGAAGTATTCGCTTTTCATAGACATCAGCAACAACGTCACGGAAAGCAATGAGAACAACAATCGTGCGGAAGGCGAAGCAGGTAAATACTAAGGGGGTCGCTAATCTCTCAGCCAGCTTAAAGGTCTGGCTAATTCTGCTGTTGCTTTTGCGGAAGGACAGCAACCCATGAAAAAAACGAACGCTTTCGCGCTAACCACTGCTGCGAAGTGATTGAAGGAGTGAATCCCATGAAAAACAGAGTAATCCTACTGGCAAGTTGTCTGATGTTTCTCAGCGCGTCCGCAGCGATGGCGCAGGGCGGGAAGCAAACAGGGCCATCGAAACCAAACGGCCCCGTCGGGTCAAAGGATGTCCCGAACAAACCGCCGCCCACAATCAAGCTGTTTCCCGATTTGGTGATTGAGGAAGTGCAGGTAGTCAATCCAGATATTGGGAAAATTGTGGTGCGTGTCAGGAACAAAGGTAATAAGCCTTCCGCAGCTTGTCAGACGTATCTCTCGCTCCCAATGAAGAATGGCGGAACAGAAAGCTACAGTCAAATGACACAACCCGCCTTGGGCATAAATGCCTTTATCTGGCTTACCATTCAGACCGGATATTCCGTAGTTGGCAGAGATTTCTGGGTGAAAACGGATGAGTTTGACAAGGTCAAAGAATTGAATGAGACCAACAATACCTGGAGGGGCAACATGGGCGGCAAGCCCTAGCCTGAAGTGTAGAGCTACGCATCACGACGAAACCTGAAACAGGCGAAGAGGAGAAGCAATGAAGATCAAGACCAGCATCTTAGCGAGCCTGCTGTTACTGGCAAGTGCTTATACATGTGCGGCTCAGGTTGGAGGGAAAGTTGGCCTGCCGAAACCGAGCGGCCCTGTGAACAAAACTAAGATTCCAAACAAACCGCCACCCACGTTCCCATCTGCAAAGGCTGATCTGGCCGCGGGGGTGAGCGCTTACGTTGACTCGCAGACGAGCATGGTGGTGATAGACGCTATCGCCACAAATTATGGCCCGGATGCAAGCTCAACCGGAGCGCGAACTTTGACGCTGAACATTAAACACAAGGGCAATACTTACAGTTGGAAGGACATCAAAATTCCTGCGCTAAAGGGAACGGCGACAACTCCGGGCCAGCAGGCTGGATCAAGCTACACATTTAGCCACTCTGTGCCCATATCCTGGAGCTTCGATGATAATACGGTTTATGAGGTGAGCATCAGTCCGAGTAAAAACGATCCTAAACCACAAAACGATGTCGCAATGCAGGTGGGCTTTAATAAAGGCAAGCCCTAGGTCTCTGAAAACGAACGCTGGAGTGCTAATCGTTCAACGAGTTTCAGCGGCAGGTACGTCAGAGTAGAAGTTGATGAGACTAACGAGATTAAGGAAACCATTGAGAACTGCTATAGGGAAGGAGCAGGCAAGATATGTTCAGAGTAAAGAGCTATGGCAAGTGGGTGAGAGTTTTTTCAATCGCGGTGGTGACGCTGCTGTCAGCGAATTTAGCTACCGCTCAAAAACAAATTTTCGTCTTCGCGAAAATGGGTGAGGGGGCGCAGTACGCGCACTATACCGACGGGGAAGGTTGGGCAAAGACCTGGAAAGATATAGGCGGAATTGTCATCGGCGCGCCCGATGCCTGCTCGCCGAATCCGGGTCAACTCGCCGTTTTTGTGCGCTCACGGTACGACTGCCCATTTGCCAAACGTAAATCCACTATTGGATGGTCGAGCTACATGGCAGTAGGTGCGTGCGGCCATTCCGAGCCTGCCGCCGTCTGTCGAAGCGGTGGCCGGGCAGATTTCTTCGTCGTCAACCTCAAAGACGGTCAGGTCTGGCGCAGGGAGTTACAGCCGGAACCCCCGTGGAGCAAGCAAACGCTGGGCTGGTCGAACTGGGGCGGTTTCGCCAAAGGTTCTCCGGACGCATGTTCATGGGGCGGCAGTCGTCTGGATGTGTTTGTTCGCGGCAGCGACGATTACATCTGGCACAGGTGGATTGATGATAGTGGCGTGTGGCACGACTGGGAGAGTTTGGGTGGACTCAAGATGACCTCAGACCCGTCGGCGGTCGCTCCACGCTCCGGGGTGATCTACGTCTTTGGGCGCGGCGAGAATAATCAACTCTGGGCCAAGATTTACAACCAGCAAAGTGATAGATGGGGGCCGTGGCTGCCATGGGGTGGCGTGCTCGCCGGTGCGCCTGATGCGTGTTCGTGGGGAGGCAAGAGAGTAGATGTCTTCGCTCGCAACGCGAAGAATTCATTGATTCATCGTTGGATATCTGACGACGGAAAGATGTCGGCTGATTGGGATGCCTTCGTCGGCGAGCTCGATTCAGACCCTTCGGCAGTAGC
>JACCVS010000605.1 GCA_013698055.1 Acidobacteriota bacterium | reverse complement strand
GCAACTATCTGGCGCATCTCGAACGCAAGGGCGTGCGCGTCATCAACGGGCACGATGCTTACGCCGTCGAGATTTCCAAAGCGCTTCAGCTTTCATTGCTGGACTCGCTCGGACTTTCCTTTCCGCGCGCCTGCGTCGTCAACAGCGCGCCGGAAATTCCGCTCGTCGCGCGTGACTTGCGCTTCCCTGTAGTCGTCAAGCCGAACATCGGCGGGCGGGGCGCTGGCATCGTGCGCTACGACACACTGGAAACTCTGACGCGCGCCGCCGAAGCAGGGCTGATTGAACTCGGCATTGACAGCACTGCTCTTGTACAGGAGTTCATCCCGGCGCGGGGTGGGCACATCACACGGGTCGAAACGCTTGGCGGGAAATTCCTGTACGCCATCAAAGTCTTCACCACCGGCGAGAGCTTCAACCTCTGCCCGGCGGAAATCTGCCGGATCGAAGACGGCGTTAGTGCGATTGGGGAAATGTGTCTGGTAGATGCGCCGAAGAAGGGACTGAAAGTTGAAGCCTATCAGCCCCCGGCAAAGGTCATCGAAGACGTGGAGCGAATCGCCGGAGCCGCGAGTTTAGACGTGGGCGGCATCGAGTACATCGTAGATGACCGTGACGGGAGTCTCATGTACTACGACATTAACGCGCTTTCCAATTTCGTCGCGGACGCGCCGCGCATCATCGGCTTCGACCCGCACGAAAGGTTAGTAGATTACTTAGAACAGGAGGCACAGAGATGCGCTACGGGTACTGGCTCCCGGTTTTCGGCGGCTGGCTGAGGAACGTCGAAGACGAGGGGATGGAGGCGAGTTGGGAATATGTGAGTCGTCTGGCGCGGCGCAGCGAAGAGATCGGCTACGATCTAACGCTCATCGCCGAACTGAACCTCAACGACATCAAGGGCGCGGACGCGCCTTCACTCGACGCCTGGTCAACGGCGGCGGCGCTGGCGGCTGTCACCCGTCGGCTCGAACTGATGGTGGCGGTGCGCCCGACCTTTCATAACCCCGCGCTCCTCGCCAAGCAGGCCGCTAACATTGATCACATCGGCGGCGGCGGTCGCCTCTCGCTGAATGTCGTCTCGTCCTGGTGGGCGGACGAAGCTAAGAAGTACGGCGTACACTTCGAGCAGCACGATGATCGGTATGCGCGCACGTCGGAATGGCTGGAGGTTGTTGATCGCTTGTGGAGAGAAGATCATTTCACTTTCGACGGTCAATACTACCGCGTGGAGGACGCCGTCATGCAGCCGAAGCCGATCACGAAACCGCGCCCCGTCATCTACGCCGGGGGCGAGTCGGAAGCGGCCAAAGAGTTGATCGCGAGACTCTGTGATGCTTACGTCATGCACGGGGACGAGCCTGCGAGAGTGAGCGAGAAAATCGGTGATCTCAAGGCGCGGCGCGAACGTCTGGGGCTTCCGCCGATGCGGTTCGGCGTGGCCGCTTATTCAATCGTGCGCGACACGGCGGAGGAGGCGCAGAGAGAGTTGACGAGGATTACGGACGTGCAACAGTCAGCTGCGGGCTACGGCAACTACCAGCAATGGCTTGCGGGCACACAGCTCGAGCAGCGAGTTTCGCTTGAAGATTACTCGGTATCAAATCGCGGATTGCGCTCCGGCCTCGTCGGAACGCCCGATCAAGTCAGGGAGAGGATCACCGAATTTGAAGAGGCAGGAGTTGATTTGTTGCTGCTTCAGTGCAGCCCGCAGTTAGAAGAGATGGAGCGTTTCGCGGCGGCGGTGATTCAGCCCTGCGCGATGTCTGTCACCGCACCTTGAGATTGTGAGGATCAAAGTAAAAGTGCAGAGCTGCAAAATGAAGTCCGCCGGGCGGCATGAGCTTGACAATCGAGCGGCGAGAGTTCAGGCTGGGAGTTCGAACGGTCGCAGGTTTTACTGGCTCTCGCCAAAACAGATGATCAAGCATCCGAACAGCACCTATCGCTATTACTGGTATTACAGCTCGCTCTCCGCGCGGAGGGACGTGGCGGCGATGGGCTGTCGGCGTGCGATGATCTAGCGACGCATAAGACAAGTTCCGATAACCGGCCACCGAACCTTTCCGACGCACGGAAGGTTCGGTGGCCGGTTCTTTTTTTTGGCATAAAAGCTCAAGGAGAACAAAGATGACAGGGCAGGCAGAGCAATCACTTTTGCTCGACCACGTTGATATGCGGATGGTCGCCGCCGATACGCTTGATCCGGCGGCAGACCGCAATGCTATTGTCCAACTCGACCCGGATCATCCCGGCTTCCGCGACGCAGAGTATCGCGCCCGCCGCAACCGGATCGCCCGGATCGCTTTGGAGCATCAGCCGGGCACGCCCATCCCCCATGCGCCTTATACGGACGAAGAACATGAAGTGTGGCGGCTCGTCCGGGAGGCTCTCGAACCGGCGCACGGGCGGCACGCCTGCGCCGAATACCTTGAATGCGTTGAAAAATTGGAGCTGCCGCGAGACCGCATCCCGCAACTGCGTGAACTGTCGGAAAAAGTTCAATCCATCAGCGGCTTCCGCTTAGAGCCGGTGGCCGGGCTGGTTGAGCCGCGAGTCTTTCTGGAGTCTTTGGCCGGCGGCGTGTTCCTCTCCACGCAGTACATACGCCACCACTCCACCCCCTTCTACACGCCGGAACCGGATGTGGTGCATGAAATACTCGGCCATGCCGTGACACTGGGCGGCGAGCGGTTTGCCGAACTCAACCGTCTGGTTGGTGAGGCGGTTAAACGAACCAAGTCGGCGGAGGCTTTGGAGCGGCTGTCGCGAGTCTATTGGTTCACGATTGAGTTTGGGGTGCTGCGTGAAAGGGGCGAGATCAAAGCTTATGGCACCGGATTGTTATCTTCAGCCGGGGAACTGGAGGTGCTGGGGCAAGCAGAGTTGCGCCCGCTCGACTTAGAGGCAGCGTCGCGTCAGGAATACGACCCGACTAACTATCAACCGGTTCTCTACTGTGCAGATTCATTCAAGGCGATGTTCGAGACGCTCCGGGATTTTCTTCTAAGGTGGGAGAGGTAACATGTCTAAACTGATTTTGAGATGTTTCATCCTTGCCATAGTGGGCTTCGTGATCGGTGCCTTGGGCGATGCAGCCTCCGTCCGCGCCCAGAACATGACTTATCAGGACATCGAGAAGCTGTCACCTTCGCCCGCCGATCATCGCATTCAATACGGCGGCGATTCGCTACAATTCGGCGAACTGCGTCTGCCGACGGGGAAGGGACGGCGCCCCGTCGCGGTAATCATTCACGGCGGATGCTGGTTTTCCGCCTACGACATCAAACACATCGGGAACTTCGCCGCGGCACTGACGAAAGCGGGGGTCGCGACGTGGGCGTTGGAGTATCGCCGCATCGGGAACCCCGGAGGCGGATGGCCGGGCACGTTTGAAGATGTCGCGCGCGGAACGGATTACCTGCGCGTGCTGGCGCGCTCCTACCCGCTCGACCTCAAACGCGTCGTCGCCGTCGGACATTCCGCCGGCGGGCAGTTAGCGCTCTGGCTGGCCGCACGCCATCGGCTGCCGAATAGCAGCCCCCTGTATGCGCCTGCCCCGCTCGGTCTGCGCGGGGTGGTCTCCCTGGCGGGCATCACAGACATGCAAGCCTTCGGGCACCGTTGCAATGACGCGGTGAGTAAGCTGCTCGGCGGCACGCCGGAAGAGTTGCCACAGCGATACGAGCAGACATCTCCTGTGAAGTTGCTGCCGTTGAAAGTCCCGCAGCATCTCATTCACGGCGCACAGGATCGCATCGTCCCCCCCGACTTGAGCAGGGAGTATAAGTCCATGGCAATAAGGAGCGGAGACAAAGCAGAGTTGACCGTGCTGGAGGGGGCCGGGCACTTCGAGTTGATCGCGCCGCAATCTTCCGCGTGGCTGAAGATAGAAGAAGCGGTGCTTTCCTTACTCGGTGAGACGAAGAAGCGCAACTAAAAGTGTCCCACGGCTAAGCGCGGGCGCGATTACCCGTCGCACAATTGGGACGGTAGATTCATCAGCGTTCACGAGCGTGCGATG
The DNA here is from genome assembly GCA_013698055.1 of Acidobacteriota bacterium. GTDB lineage: Bacteria > Acidobacteriota > Blastocatellia > Pyrinomonadales > Pyrinomonadaceae > QHXM01. The sequence goes on along the minus strand of JACCVS010000605.1, from coordinate 396 downwards.
CAACTCGGCGGCGGTGGCTTTGAACTGATCTGCCAAGAAAGGCGCGTTGGCATCTTCGACGACTTGTCGCTCCGGCACTTAATTGCAAGAGGACGCAACCCGAAAGGAAAGCCCATCTAACTATTCTTCAAGGACATTACGTCGTGGGAAGAGAATTGCTCCGCGCAGTTGCGGTGGGCGCGACGCCGCTCGCAGATCAGAGCGGTATCGCAAGCTCTACGAGCAGCATCAGCGTTTGTCGCCGGAGAGTTGCCGGTCAGAGTCGCCGTTCATGATTTTCGATGATTACCGAAATGCATCACCAAGTTCATCGTCTGCTACAACTTTATCTCACACCGGCGCGCGACCCTCGGCGGTCAATTAATCTTATTGCTCGACGAATACCGCAGACTTTAC
>JACCVS010000599.1 GCA_013698055.1 Acidobacteriota bacterium | reverse complement strand
CTTCAACGACTTCGCGGAAAACGCGGTCGTAGGCAGCGCGGACGTAAGTTGTGTGCAGTCGCAGAGCGCGATTAAATTCGTCCAGGGCGTCGCCCGTGAATTCCATGCGGCGCGCCAGAGCCACGCGATGCAACACTTCATCCGGAACGGAGTGAGTCTGTAAGCCATGTTCCATTTGCAGGCGATGTTCGAGTTTGCGAAGGAAAGTGTAGGCGTCGGAAAGTTCGGTGCGCTCGCGTTCCGTGACTAACTGCCGGTCAGCAAGACGCCCCAGACTGATGAGCGTGTGCGGGGCACGCAGCCACGCATCGCGCCCGCCGAAAGCGAGTTGGAGGGCTTGCGCGATAAACTCGATTTCGCGGATGCCGCCGCGCCCGAGCTTGACGTTGAAGCCGCCCGTATCATGCGCATGATGGCGGTCAATCTTCAGCTTGGCGAGCCGCACGTTTGCCAGGGCGCGCTCGATTGTCAAATCCTCCGCATAAACACGATGGCGAATGCGCTCGGCAAAGCGCGTGTAGAGCGCGGCTGCTCCGGCGGCTGAGCGCGAGCGAATCAGAGCCTGAAGTTCCCAGGGCTGCGCCTTCTCGCGGTAATAACGCACGGCTTCTTCGATTGAGGTGGCGAGCGCGCCATCTCGCCCGAAAGGTGTGAGGCGCAGGTCAACGCGATATGCTGCGCCTTCGCCCGCTTGCTGGCCGACGATGCGTGAGACACTGGCAGCAAGCCGATTGAAATATTCGCGGTTGGTGATTTCGCCGCGTTCGCCCGCGCCGGAGGTTGTGCCTTCGTCTGAGTAAAGGAAAAGCAGGTCTATGTCGGATGAGTAATTAAGCTCGTGTGAGCCGAGCTTGCCAAGCGCGACTATCGAGAAGCTGGCAATGGCCGTGCGCCCTCTTTCATCCGTGCATTGCGGTGAGCCATAGCGATTATCCAAATCCTGTCTGGCGAGATTCAGAGCGTGCTCAAGCACGGCGTCCGCGAGGTTCGACAATTCTTCCGTGATTTCCACGAGCGTGCTCGTGTTGCGGATGTCGCGCAGGTAGATGCGCAGCAACTCGCGGCGGCGGAAGCGCGCGAGCAGGACTTGCGGCTCAAGCTGCGAGTTGGTCAAGCCGAATCGCGCGAGCGACTCATTCAGCTCTTCACGGCTCTTGACGCGCGTGTGAAGGCGCTCGCGTGCCAGCCACGACAGATAATCAGGATTCTGCGCGAGCGTCGTCGCCAGGAGCGGACTCCATGCGGCCAATGCCAGCGCATCAGAAAGCAATCCTGTGTCGCGCGTGAGCGTCTTCACAACGCGCGGGTGCTCTGTTTGTAGGCGCTCGAAGAAGAGCCGCGCGCCAGCCACGTCCGGCAAGTCGCGCATCAGTGATTCGATTGTTTCGTCAAAGGCAGGCAAGGTCACAACTCAAAAGAATAATACAAGAAAGCGAACAGGAAGGATAAAAGACACAGAAAAACATAGAGTCTGGAGCCAAGACAATTTCCCGTGACTCCAGACTCCAGACTGTCCATACTTGAGACTTTTCAGATGTCGAAGTACATATTGAATTCAAGCGGGTGCGGGCGCATTCTCAGGGGCTGAATCTCCTTCTCTCGCTTGTACGTGATCCAGCGATCAATCAATTGAGTGGTGAACACGTCGCCTTTGAGCAGGAACTCGTGATCTGCTTCCAGCGCCTTGAGCGATTCATCCAGCGAGCCTGGTAAAGAGGGCACATCCTTTAATGCTTCCGGCGAAAGATCGTAGATGTCTTTGTCGAGCGGCTCGCCCGGATCAATGCTGTTCTGGACGCCGTCGAGGCCTGCGAGCAGCATCGCGGAGAATGCCAGATACGGGTTGCAAGACGGATCGGGCGGACGAAACTCCAATCGCTTCTGCTTTGGATTGGTCGAGAACATCGGGATGCGAACCGCTGCCGAGCGATTGCGAGCCGAGTAGGCCAGATTCACGGGAGCTTCAAAGCCGGGCACGAGGCGCTTGTAACTGTTCGTCGTCGGCGCGGCGAAAGCGACAATTGCCGCCGCGTGTTTCAGCAATCCTCCGATGTAGTGGCGCGCCATTTCGGAAAGTCCTGCGTAGCCGTCGCCACCAAAAAGCGGCTTCTCGCCTTTCCACAGAGATTGGTGACAGTGCATTCCAGAACCGTTGTCGCCATAGAGCGGTTTCGGCATAAATGTCGCTGCCTTGCCGTATGTGTAAGCAGTGTTACGAACGACGTATTTGAAAATTTGCAGATTGTCGGCGGTGCGTAGCAGGTTCGAGAAGCGAAAGTCAATCTCGCACTGCCCGGCGGTGGCTACTTCGTGATGATGACACTCGACATCAATGCCACAATCGGCAAGTATCAAGGAAATCTCCGACCGTAAGTCGCTCAAGCTGTCTGCCGGAGGAACAGGCACGTATCCTTCTTTAGGGCGGATGCGGTAGCCGAGATTTGACCCGCTGAATTCGTCTGCCGCGCGACCGCTGTTCCAGTGACCTTCGTCGGAATCTATCGTGAACCCGGCTGAGTTCTGGTCGTTGTGAAACTTGACTGAATCAAAGACGAAGAATTCCGCTTCTGTGCCGAAATTTGCTGTGTCGGCCAATCCGGTAAATTTAAGATAGCTTTCGGCGCGTGTGGCGACCGAGCGCGGATCGAACGGATAGCCTTCTTTCGTGATCGGGTCAACGGCGTTGGCGATGAGGCAGAGCGTCGGCTCATCAGAGAACGGGTCCATCCAGTAGTGCGATGGGTCGGGAACGAGCAGCATGTCGGATTCGTTAATCGCCGCCCAGCCGCGCAAACTTGAGGCGTCGAAGCCAAATCCATCTTCAAATGAGTCTTCGGATAATTGTTTAATCGGGAAAGTCAGGTGATGCCACGAGCCTGGTAAATCCGTGAATCTGACTGAGACGAACTTTGCTCCTTGATCCGAGGCATACTTCAAGGCATTTTTTGTTTTCATGTCTTCTCCTGAGATTTTAAGGGAGTGTTAGTGGTGCCAACCGCGATGCCTGAGCAACCGGCGCGATGCGATTTTCCGAGTTGAGGATAAAGTGCGAAATGCAGCACGCACCATACTAGCAGCCCAAACTTAGAACTGCAATATCCAATTTTCAATTCCAACAACCGTCCGTTATGTTTCTGGAAAGAGCAGCGGTGTTTCGTCAATTATGGTCTTCTTACTTACTCTTTGCCTGCGCTGAGCCTGTCTATTATTCGTTGACAGACCTGTTGTCTTGAGCCGTTCCAGCGCGATTTGGCAAAACTGCTCATTAGCCTCAAAGCCCACGAAATGCCGTCCTAAATCTCGTGCGGCCAGGGCAGTCGTGCCGCTGCCCATGAATGGGTCGAGGACAATTTGTCCTTCACGCGTCGTCAATCTAATTAAATACTTGATGAGATCGAGCGGCTTCTGCGTCTCATGGAGACGCTCGCCCGCTTCAGAATCAAAGCGCAGAACGTTCGTCGGGCTGCGGCCTTCGACTAAACATTCGGCGATGTTGATTGCGCCGACTTCGTTCTCCAAGACATTGTCAAGAATTGTGTGACGGTATGGCTTGAAGAACCACGCAACAGGTTCCCAGATGGGCGCAAGGTTTCCAACTTTCCAGCCCGCCCACTTTTCAGCTTCCGCGTTTAGTCCCCGCTTGCGAACAAGATTTTCAAGACTTTGCGCGCGATGATGAGCGTTGGACTTTTCCCACGCGAGAATATCGCGTAATAAAAACCCGCTATCCTCAAACGCCACGATTGCCCGGTGCAAGGTTCTCCGCGCCCCGAAGATAAAGACGCTCGCGCCCTCTACCATCGCAGGGAAAAGCATCTCTGTCCATTGGTGACACCATGCCTGATACTCCTGCGGTATTTTTCTGTCAGCGGCGTTCCAGCCATTGATGGGTTTACCTCTTCGCTTGAAACCTGATTTGCCGCGCTGTGCCGGGGATTGTCCTAAGAGAGCGGAGTTGGTGTTATTATGAAGCACATCCCAATCGGCAAGATTAATCCCATAAGGAATATCGGAGAGGCAAAGATGAATGGATTCCCGCGGGAGATTCGGGAGATGCTCCGTGCAATCCCCGTAGGTGATAGTGTCAACGTAACTCTCTAAAGTTTTATGTGGGTTAGGAAACAATTAATCCTTATCCGACTAATTATCCTGTCATCAGCTAATATGTGCTGCGAATAAAAGCCTTGAATTATATTTCTAATCAATCGCCTGTCAAGGTTTGTGCTGCAATTTACGGGTTAGATAAAACGTCGGGGCAAAGCCTTTTCGGGACTTAAACCTTTGTCTCACGTCGTTTACCTCTTTTCACCATCCATCCGGTAGGGAAAATAGTTATTGTCCGACCCTGTGTTTTCTGTTAAATTGCCTCGCAAGAGTGTCCAATCATCAAAATAAGGCTCACGAGGCTCGGATGTGGGGGCAACTGCGCTTCGGACGCAAAAACCCACGCGCACACGCGAAATAGAAGCAAGCAGGAGACCGCGAATTGACCACGGCTATCGAACAGACGCTTGAAACTTATGGCATAGAAAATTGGGGCGCAGGTTACTTTGACGTTAATCGTAAAGGCAATCTCATCGTCCATCCGTCAGAGAACGATAGTCGCGCGGCTGACCTGAAAGAGATAATAGATGACCTTGCGCGGCGCGGTATCGGTACACCCGTTCTTTTGCGATTTCCGCAGCTCGTCGCCAGCCAGGTGCGAAAACTCCAGCGCGCTTTCAGCAAATCCATCCGCGAGTATGAATATCAGGGCACGCACATGTGCGTCTACCCGATGAAGGTCAACCAGCAGCGCGCGGTCGTCGAGGAATACCTGCGCGAAGGCTCGCGTTATGACTTCGGCCTCGAAGCCGGATCGAAAGCCGAGCTTTACGCTGCGCTGGCGCTCGACCAATCATCCGAGAGCTTGCTCGTCCTGAACGGCTTCAAAGATGAAGAGTTCATTCAGTTGGCGTTCATTGGGGCGAAGAGCGGCAAGCGCGTCGTCATCGTCATCGAGAAATTAAGCGAATTGGATCACGTGCTGCGGATTGCCGAAACTCATGAAGGCGATCTGCCGATGATCGGGATGCGCGTCAAGCTTTATTCGAAAGGCTCAGGGCGCTGGGAGAAGTCCGGCGGCGAGGCAGCCAAGTTCGGTTTGACGACGACTGAGATTCTGGAGACCATCCGCCGACTTCAGGAAGCCGACCGCGTGGACATGCTGCGTCTGCTCCACTTTCACATCGGCTCGCAGCTGACGGACATCAAGCGCATCAAGAACGCGATGAAAGAGGCGGCGCGCGTCTATGCCAAAGTCCGCTTGATGAAAGTTCCCATTGAGCTACTGGATGTCGGCGGCGGGATGGCGGTTGATTACGATGGCTCGAAGACGGCATTCGACTCAAGCGCGAACTACACGGCGCAGGAGTTTGCCAACGATGTGATCTACACGATCATGCAGGTCTGCGATGACGAGAACGTGCCGCATCCGACGATCATTCAGGAATCCGGTCGCTTCCTCGCGGCTTATCACGCCATTCTCGTCACCAACGTAGTGGACGAGATCGAGACTATCGTCGAAGACATCACGCCGATTGAGATCGACGAGGATGATCCGCAGGTCGTCGTCGAACTTGGCGATTTGCGCGAGACCGTCTCGGTGAAAAACTATCGAGAGTATTACCACGACGCCCTCGAACATCGGGAAGAGATGTTCACGATGTTCAATTTGGGATTGATCTCGCTTGAAGACCGCGCCAAAGGCGAAGTTCTCTTCTGGGATGTGTGCGAGCGAGCGGACAAATACGCGCAGCAGGCCAAGTATGTCTCGGAAGAGTTTGGCGAGTTGCGCCGCTTGCTCTGCGCCAAATATCTGACGAACTTTTCCGTCTTTCGCTCTGTCCCGGATCATTGGGCGATTGACCAACTGTTTCCGATTGTCCCGATTCACGGATTGAACAAGCCGCCGACAGAATATGCGACGCTGTGCGACATCACATGCGATTCGGACGGCATCGTTGATAAGTTCGTTGACCTGCATGATGTGAAGCAGGTGCTTGAGCTTCACCCAATACCGAAAGACGAACCCTATTATCTCGCTTTTTTGCTTGTCGGCGCGTACCAGGAAGTGATGGGCAACAATCACAACCTTTTCGGCGCGCCCAACGAAGCGCACGTCCATATTGACGAAGGCGGCTACCTGATAAAAAAAGTGATTCGTGGGACTTCTATCGGGCAAGCCGTTGAGCGCGCGCGTTACGAGCGCAGCCTCCTGCACGATGGCTTTCGCCGCATGGTCGCTCAGCGCGTCAAGCGCGCTGAGCTGACGGAAGCCGAGGCCGCCGAGCTAATTGAATTCTATGAATCGCGTTTCGACGCTTATACCTACCTCTCAGTTAATGGAAAACCAACTCGTGGCAAACGCGGAAGGGATTGAAAAACAGGGAGGATTAAATAGGGATGAGGGATGAGGGATGAGGGATGAAATAAGAATAGTTTTTCTTTACTTCATCCCTCATCCCTCATCCCTCATCCCTGAAGACCTCCCTCGGAGAAAAACTTATGGTGACTCAGCGAAGACCTAAACCCTCTAAATATTTGACTGTGCCGACTCGGCCTGTGCAGGTTGACCGTGACCGCTCGGTGGCCGGGCTGCTTGAAAAAATGGAGGGCACAGGCTTTGGCGGGCGGCAGATGGCGGAAGCGCATCGCATCTGGCTCGACATGCTTGGCGATAACACAACGATTTATGTGGCGGCATCAGGCCCCTTGATTCCGGCAGGGATGCGCCGCCTACTGGCCTACATCATCAAGAATCGATTTGTTGATGTGCTGGTGCTTTCGGGTCCGATTATTTTTCACGACTTGCACGAGACACTTGGCCGCCATCACTTTCAGGCTCATCCCACAATGACGGATGCCGAGTTGGAAGCGTCGCAGATCAACCGGATGTGGGATTTGCTCTCAAGCGATGAAGAGTACAGAGAGGCGGAGGAATGGGTTGGTGGTTTCAGCAATCAACTCGACCCGACGCGCCCTTATTCAACGCGCGAATTCCTGCACCTGCTCGGGCGCGAACTGGCCGAGATCGCAACCGAAGACGGTGTTCTGACATCCGCTTACAAATCGCGCGTGCCAATTTTCTGCCCGGCAATCGCCGATAGCTCCATCAGCATCGGGATCGCGGCCTCGCGCTTTGAGAAAAAGAATAATTTTCAATTTGATATTGTGCAGGACGTGCTGGACATGACGCAGATTGCCGCGCGGGCGCGCGTTTCCGGTGCCATCCACCTTGGAGGCGGCACGAGCAAGAGTTTTATTCAGCAAACAGAAATCTCAACCAACATTGTCAAGGTTCCGGCGCGCGGCCACAAGTACGCGATCACGGTCGCCACGGACGCGCCACATCCGGGCGGGCGCTCTCAAGCCACCGGAGGCATCGGCGACGAATCCATCATTTACGGCAAACTTGCTCGCGGCGCGCATACGGCATACGTCAACTGCGACGCGACCATCGCGCTCCCCATTCTCGTCACCGCGCTTTCGCAAACCGCCGCCAAATACATGAAAGGCCGCAAACGCCCAAGCTTCACTTTCGCCGGGCGTGATTTGACGATTGAAGTACCGTAAAAAGCAGAATCCAGGAGTCAGAATCCAGAATGGATAGGCGGAAACCGCTGTTGTTTTTATTCTGACTCCTGACTCCTGGATTCTGAATTCTGTTTTATGAGTGAATCAGCCAATCTTCCAATGAACTTCGGCGGGATTGCCGAAGAAGAGTTTTCCAGCTTCGACCAATCGCGCGTGCTCGTCTGGCCGATCTCTTATGAGGGCACGGTCTCTTACGGCACGGGCACGGGGCGCGGGGCGGAAGCCATCATTGATGCTTCGCGCAACATGGAGCTTTACGATGAGGAGACGGATGCGGAAGTTTACAAGCTCGGCATTCATACCCTTGACGAGTCGCCTTCAATTGAGCCACCCGCGCGGATGATGGAGTCGCTTCATGAGCGTGCCAGCGAACTGGTCAAGACAGGCAAGTTCGTGACGATGATCGGCGGCGAGCATTCTGTGAGCGCGCCCGTTATCCGCGCACACGCCGAGCGCTACGATAATCTCTCAGTTCTTCAAATAGACGCGCACGCGGATTTGCGCGACCAGTATGACGGCACGCCGCACTCGCACGCCTCGATCATGGCTCGCGTCACGCGCGACCTTCGCCTGCCGTCCGTCCAATGTGGCATCCGTTCCATCTCTGCCGAAGAAGCGCGTGATCTGGACAAATTGCCGACGCGCATCTTCTGGGCTAAGGACATCGTGGGACGAAGTGACTGGTGGGACGCAGCGGTTGACGGGCTGACGGAGAACGTTTACCTGACGATAGACGTTGATGGCCTTGATCCTTCACTTGTGGCGCAAACGGGGACGCCTGAGCCGGGCGGCCTCGGTTGGTACGAAACCATCGGACTCATCCGCACGCTGGCACGCAAGCGACGGATCGTCGGCATGGACTTAACCGAATACTCTTACGTCGAGGGCTTCGAGGCATCCGCCTTCCTCTGCGCCAAGCTGATTTACAAGTCGCTGGCTTTCATCTTTGAGGAACAGACCACCCGTGTGAGAGGTTAGAGCGACTACTTATAACGATTTGCGATTAAGTGCGGCTACTGTGACCGGCGTCTCATGTCAGTACCGCACAGCTTAAGCAGGCGGTACTGACATGAGTAGCGCCCTCAACCTAGCCACTGAAGAACATCGTCGCCGGTCTGCCGCACACCGCCGATGACGTGTATAAAATAATCCTCAAGCGACATCGGCCCGTGTGACGCATGTCCATCGCCTTCAACCTCTATTCCGCGCCGTAATTCGTTGAGCGAGCCGACAGCGACAAGCCTGCCCTGCGAGATGATGGCGATGTCCGTACAGAGGCGTTCGACGATTTCAAGGACATGCGATGTGAGAAAAACCGTCAGGCCGCGTGCCGTCAAACGCGAGAGCAAGTCCTTGAGCGTACGCGAGGCGATGGCGTCCACACCCTCGAACGGCTCGTCCAGAAAAAGAATCTCGGGGCGATGAATCAGGGCGCACGCGAGCGAGAGTTTCTTCTTCATCCCGTGTGAGTATTCAACGACGAGCTTGCGCGGTTCATTATCGAGTTCCATCAGCGCGAGCAATTCCTGCGTGCGCTCCGCAATCTCCGCTCGTTGAAGACCGTACATTCGCCCCGTGAACGTCAACATCTCCGCGCCCGTCAAACGCTCAAACAGATTGAGGTCTTCGGGGACGACGCCGATCCTGCGCTTAACTTCCAGCGGCTCGGTCTGAATATCACGACCAAGCACGCGAATCTCGCCGGATGTGACGGCCAGCAAGCCCGTCAGCATCTTGATGGTGGTTGATTTGCCCGCGCCGTTTGGCCCGAGAAAGCCAAAGAATCGCCCGCTCTCGACGCGCAAATTGATGTTGTCAACGGCGGTGAAAGTTCCGAACCGCCGGACGAGATTGAAGGTTTCAACCGCAGGCTGTCGGGCGGAATTAAGCGAGGCGTTATCTAACATGCCTAGCTTTGTACGCGCGGCAAGCAGAGACAGTCAAGACTAAGGTACAAGATTGGTTGGAATAGCCAGGTAAGTAACGGCACACAAGGAAAGATTGTTGACAAACTATTCAGGGTTGGACACCATGTTTGGCTAGGCAGTCCTACTTCGTCACTCTCTTGGCCATACAATCACATTCAATGCCGAGAAGATACGAGCGACCGCGAATCCTTATGTATTTTTTTGCCCGCACTTTGTTCGTATATTCGTCGTAGGTTACTTCCGCGATAACACTTTCTCCGGCAGCCTCGCTGGTAGCATCTGGCTTTGCTCTATTTGAGACTGTCACGCCGATTATCATCGAATCAGCACGCGATTTAGATGCTTTCTCACCTTGCGAGGCCATAGATTCATCTGTGTAAAAAACGCTTGCCGTGATTACGAGTTTGCTGCCTGGAAACGCGTAATGCTTAGTCGTAAGCTCCTCCTCACCAATTACAGGAAAGAAATCAGGAAAGACAATTTGTGCAGCAGATAAAGCCTTAAGCTCTGCCTCCTCGCTACCAGTCCCTTCGAAAGCTTGCCTTGCTTTTGCTGCATCTACAACATAGACGTGGCAAGCGTCTTTACCCGTTTGGGCGATGGCAGTAACCGAAAGCACAATTAGCAGAAATGAGACTAAAGCTATTTTCACCATAGTCTTCAGTAAAGAAGAAACGTAAACAATAATTCATGTGCTTCAACGTACTTCTTTATCCCTTCAGCAGCGGCTGCGCCTCATCCGAGCGCACGTAAGGGGGAAGCTGGCGGTGCGTCCTCATCAGAAAGGCTGTCGAGCTGGCGCGCAGGGCGTTGC
>JACCVS010000590.1 GCA_013698055.1 Acidobacteriota bacterium | reverse complement strand
TGAAAGTTTCGGGCGTCTCGTTGTAATGCTGCGCGCCGTCTTTGACTTCGGGCAATCCCGCGTTCGGCAGAACCGAGACGGGCATCGGCGCATTCTCGCAGAGGTAGCGGATGCTTTCGGTCATGTGCCGCGGCCCCGTGCCGCAGTTCATGCCGATGACATCAATGGGGAAAGGCTCAAGCGCGGTCAGCGCCGCGTTAATCTCCGTGCCGTTGAGCATCGTGCCGAAAATTTCGATGGTCACCTGAGCGATGACGGGAACGCGCCGCTTTGATTGCTCAAATTGCTCGAAGATGGCGGAGAGAGCGGCCTTCGTCTGCAACAAGTCCTGGCAGGTTTCGACGATGAAGAGATCAACGCCGCCATCGAAAAGCCCCCGCACCTGCTCGCTGTAAGCGGCCTTGAGGTCTTTGAATGTGATGTGGCCGAGCGTCGGCAGCTTCGTTCCCGGCCCCATCGAGCCTGCGACCCAACGCGGCTTGGCTCTGGTCGAATAGTCTGCGGCGACGCGGCGAGCCAACTCAGCAGCTTTGAAGTTCAATTCATAAGCCAGATGCGCGATGTTGTATTCAGCCAGCACGATTGAGGTCGAACCGAACGAATTTGTCTCAACCACATCACAGCCAACTTCAAAAAATTGAGAGTGAACCCTTTCAATCGCTTCCGGTCGGCTGATGAGCAGGTACTCGTTGCACCCTTCGAGCTGCGCTCCGCCGAAATCATCAGCCGTCAAGTCCTGCAACTGGATGTTCGTGCCCATCGCACCGTCGAAAACGAGGATGTGGTCTTTTAATGCGTCAAGAAAGTTACTCATTTGATTTATCGTTCATCCCTTCCGGCCTGAGTCTCTCGCTTGCGCGCGAGGCTCAATCAAAGTCGAAGCCCCGCGCTGAAACAACGCGGGGCTTTCCGTCTCAAAGCCTATTCGATTGGTCTCTCGCCGAGATGAGACCGAGCCGAGCTGTTTAGCAGTTTATTTTACGTGGCCGCAAGTTGCCTTAACTCACCACGTTTGTACAGTCAGGTATTGAAACATTCACTGATTATCATGTCAAGAGAGCGAAAACAGAAGCAGGGCGCGAAGACTCAGCCTATACTCTATGGCAAATGTGACTTGCCTTGACGGCGATTGAACGCTCCATAACAGCCAATGCCGACCAGCATCAACCCGAGAATGATATGCAAGATATCATCCACTCTTGTCCAGCGGAATAATTTCTCCGGGAAAAGATGCATGTAGCTTGCCAGAGCTTGATAAAGATCAATCAGCCCGAAGACGATATTGAACCCGATTATCCACTTCTCTCGTCTCGTCAATAAAATAGCGAGGCCGATGCTGCCGGAGATGAGATGAAAGATATTGTAGGGCATCGCTCCGCTGGTCAGACTCTTGTCACCGGGTATCAGGAATCCTGCGCCGCCAGCGAGAATCAACACAGGCGCGAATATCATCAGGGTTATATAGTTGAGACTCTTCTTTTTCGCTCTCATTAGAACAGCGTTAAGACTCCTGTGACCGTATCCTTATCGCCCGGATTAACGGGATGCGAACATAACGCCTGGACGGATCAGCTCTCGATGCCAAGTCAAGCTAACCCCCACTCCGGTTGAATGAGTTATTAGGTAGCGCTTTCACCATTAGATTGCGCTTTCACCTAACACACGACGGTCTAAGGTTGTCACCAAATCTATAACCATCCGAATAACGGCTTGCCATTGCTCGTGAGACAATTCCGGGTTGCGACTTTTGAATGCCTCTGGAAGGTCGCTATCAATCATATCCTCGAAAGCGTGCATCGCCTCTGACAAGAGAATATCAGTCCCTTTCAGCTTCAGACTATAGGTTCGTTCTATGCCCCAAGGAAATTCGTGCTCAACCAAGCCGTATTCAATATGGTCAAGAAATTTTGAGGGAGAGCTATCATCCTCATCGTCAACAAGCGACTTCATTTCATCTATTAGCTCTCGGCTATGCTCCGTGACTGTTTCCAGCAAATTTTCATCGAATGCTATGGCCGACAGTTTAGCCACAAATCGTTGACTCTCAGTAGCAAGTTTCATTTCTCAAAATCATTCCTATCACTCAAGCGAAAGCAACTGCTGATGAAGCCGCATGATGCGTGATAATACCATTATTAAGTGTCTTGGTCGGCACGTTGCAGCTTAATCACGCTTTGCACGGCATAACTTCTCCAGGCATGACAAAACGTCAGCCTCACTGACAAAACTTCAGCCTGCCCTGTCATCCAATGAGTCGCGCCGCTTCTGTCCAGTCGCGCGTCTCATTCGACCAACCCTTAACATTTCAGCAGTTAACCTCTCAAAAGAAGCCCTGCTGTCCACGCGGCACAGGGCTTGTTTAGTGTATCAGCAGCCAGGAGTGTTCTTCGGCTAAAAGATCAGGGAACAAAGGAAGAAAAAGGAATGGCACGCGTGATGATTTGCGATGACGACAAAGCTCTAGCGGATGAACTGCTCGCGGCTCTGCGCGCTGCCAGGCACGAAGCCATGACGTGCAATCACACGATGGATGTCTTACGCGAAGCGGAGGCGGGTCGTTTCGATCTCGTCGTCTTCGGATTAGACATGC
>JACCVS010000579.1 GCA_013698055.1 Acidobacteriota bacterium | reverse complement strand
GCCAGTGGCGAACTTGCAGCGCGAATTTTTCGAGCGACGAGGCGATGATGGCGAGCGTGCAAAGATACTCCGCATAGCGGTCGCGCTGGATGACCTGCGTGGAAACGAGCGCGGGCTTGAGTCCCAGACGCTCGCAGACTTTCTCCTCAACGATAGGATCGAGATGCGCGAAAGCGCCGACCGCTCCGCTGATCTTGCCAATCGCGATTCTCTCCCGCGCCGCCTGAAGTCTTGTACGATTGCGCCGCATCTCGTCATACCAGAGGGCGAACGTCATGCCGAATGATGTCGGCTCGGCGTGAATGCCGTGTGTGCGCCCGATCTGCGGAGTCTTCTTGAACTCGAAGGCGCGGCGCTTCAAGACCTCAAGCAAGGCTTCTATTTTCTGAAGCAGAAGATCACACGCATCCCTGAGCAGAAGCGCATTCGCCGTGTCCACGACATCCGACGACGTGAGGCCGTAATGGACAAAACGCGACGCCTCGCCGATTGCTTCCGCCAGATTCGTGGTGAAGGCGATCACGTCGTGATCGGTCGTCTTCTCAATCTCATTGATGCGCTCGACCGTAAATGCCGCGCGCTCTTTAATCTGCTCCAAAGCGTCGCGCGGAATCGTCCCCATCTCCGCGTGAACCTCGCACACGGCCAGCTCTACCTCAAGCCACTTCTGAAATTTATTCTGCTCTGACCAGAGCGCGCCCATTTCGGGCAAGGTGTAACGGCTTATCATAGTTCAAGGTTCAAGGCTCAATGTTCAAGGCTCAATGTTCTGGCTTTAACCTTGAACCTTGAACCTTGAACGTCATTTTAAAGCATCTGAATTAACAAAGTATCTTGCCAGCAACCAGCGTCCGTCGCGTTCGGCGAGCGTGAAGGTCTCCATACCCTCGGCCCGCTCGAACGAGGTGGTGTAAGTGATAGTAAATGAGTGGCCGCCCGTTGTGTCCTGCTCGGTGGCTGAATGATATGAGCGGCTTTTGATGCTGCCGAGCTTATCCTTCAACGTCTTGAAGGTCGCGTTGGATTGTTCGAGCGTGGTCGCCTGTCGCCATTCATCCGCTGCTTCCGTGTAAATCTTTTCGTAACGCCCTTCCGCGATGTCGGCATTTACCGCATCAATCGTCGCCTGCGCCTGCGGTGGAATCCCGCCACGGCTCGCCTTCAAAGCACACGCGCTTGTCAAAATCAGCAGCGCCACTAACCCGATAAAACAAAGATGCTGAAGCGAAGAATTCAGAAACAGTTCGGCAAAGGCGATTCTTTTTCTGACTCCTGGCTCCTGACTTCTGACTCCTGCTCTCATAGCTCTATCCACGGCAGCGGCTCTTTCGCAAACGAGAGTGTTATCTCTGTATCAACTTGAAAGAGCGGGGCGCGTTCCCTGAGCGCCATCTCGGCGGAGATTTTAGCAACGTAAGGATTGTTGGCGCGCTGCGAAAGGTGTGTCAGCACGATGTGACGCGCCGTGCCGTCGAAATCGTCGCGGAGCCAGTCGGCAATGTCCTCGTTCGAGATATGACCTGTGCGCGAGAGTATTCGCTGCTTCAACTCCCAGGGGTAAACATCGCACGCCTTGAGCATGTCGCGGCTGTGATTGGATTCGATAACGATGGCGGCGCAACCGCGCAGGCGCTCGGTAATCAGCGTCGTGATATGGCCGAAATCCATCAGCGTCGCCACGCAGACCCCGGCGTGCGTGGCCGTAAAGCCGAAGTTGTCGGCAGCGTCGTGCGGAATCGTGAACGGGTGAAAATCAATCGCGCCGATTTTGAAATCCTTGCTCGATTCGATCTCTTCCGTGCGGTCATGCAGAGCATCCGCGCGTTTGCGTGGTTCGTCCGAAGAACGGTTAGTGTGCTCGCTGATATAGGCTTCGCGCGTTTGGCCAGAGATGAAGACGGGGCAACTCAAACTTTTCAAGAGGACGCGCAAGCCCCCGGCGTGATCGCCATGCTCATGCGTGATGATGACGCCGTCGAGCTGTGCGGGGTCGCAACCCACGAGCGCAAGGCGTCGCATAATTTCTCTGGCGCTCAATCCGGCATCAACGAGCACGCGCGTGTCGTTGGCGCCGATCAAGATCGCGTTACCCGTCGAGCCGCTTCCGAGAACAGTAAATTTCATAAAACAGTGACAAGTGACGAGTGACGAGTGACGAGTGACGAGTTAAGGACAAACTTCTTGCTTGTCACTCGTCACTGCTTTCATTGCCTCCGCCAGTTGGAGTCATCCGTGTATTCGATTCGCGTAATCTCGACGCTTTGCTTGCCAATTGTGATGTGCCGCGTGTTTTCTTTCGGGTCAAGCTCGATATCTCTCGTCAGCGTTTGCGTCTCGCCGGGAAGCACCTGCTGCTTTGATTGAAGCCTGTAACGCTTGAGTTCCTTTTGATCTTTAGCGTCGGTGAAGATGTAATCCCATGAAACGGTCTTGATAGTCTTCGTGCCAGTATTTTTCAGCGCCGCCCTGGCCGTGTATTTGAACACATAGATTGTCTTGCGCGACATCTTGACTGCGGTCTAGGTGTCGGTGGATGAAATACTTTCGTTCCCCTTAACTGTCTCCGCGCGCACATATCCTGCGTACTTCCAGCCGAAGCTAAGAATTGAAACATCAGGAGCAGCCTTATCAACGTCAGGCGTTCGCCCGGCTGAGACGACCACCAGCCCCGCCAGCAAAAGCCATGTCAGTGCTGCTTTCAACGCTAATCCTTCTTCGCTTGCGCTTTTAGATTTCCAGGCGCGAGCGGTCAACGCGAAAGCCGTTAAGATCGCCAAGCGCGACCAGCGCCAATCCTTCGGATGTGAAATTCTCGCGCGCGATTCGCTGCAAGTCGGCGACTGTGACTGCTTCCAGGCGGCTGATGACTTCATCCGGCGAGATGCGGCGACCGTGGATGATCTCCTGCCGTGCGAGTGCCCCGGCGCGCACGCTAGACGATTCCAGACCGAGCAGGATGGACGAGGTTGTTTGATCTTTGACGAGTTGGAGTTCTTCTTCCGCCACGCTCTCGCGCACGATACGGCGCAATTCGATGAGTGAGAGATCAACCACTTCGTCCAGTTGCTTCGGCGAAGTTCCGGCGTAAATGGTGAAGACGCCGATGTCTGAAAATGCGCTCGCGCCCGCACCGACCGAATAGGCGAGGCCGCGCTCTTCGCGAATGGCCTGCCAGAGACGGCTTGATGTTCCGCCGCCTAAAACGTTGGCGAGCAGGCTGGCGGCAAAGCGATCTTCGCTCGTCGCCGAAGGCCAGGGGCTGGCGATGATGAGATGCGCCTGCTCAAGCTCTTTCTTACGCTCGATCAGGATGGGAGCGGAAGCCTGCGGCTTTGACGCGCTGTCTGCCCCCTCTGCAGAAGCATTGTCCGGCGAAGAATTTTCGGAGAAAGCGCGGGCGGCCATTTCGACAAGTTGCGCGTGCTCGACGTTTCCGGCAGCGGCAATGACGAGATTGCGCGGCTGAAACTCGCTGGCATGAAAGCTCGCGGTTTTGTCTTGATCGAAGGTTGGGACAGTCTCAGCAGTGCCCTCGATGGGGCGACCGAGCGCGTGGTCGGGGAAATATGCCGCGTTGAAGAGTTCGCCCAGAAACTCGTCAGGCGTGTCCTCGACCATTTTCATCTCTTCGAGGATGACCTTTTGCTCGCGCTCCAAATCTTCACGGTCGAAGCGCGGGTGGGCGAGCATGTCCGCCAGAATATCAAAAGCCAGGGGAAGACCTTTGTCCGTCACCTTCATGGTGAAGCCCGTGACCTCGTGCGAGGTATAGGCATCCAGATGGCCTCCGAGCCGGTCGGATTCGATGGCGATGTCGAGCGCGGTACGTCGCTCTGTGCCTTTGAAAACGGCGTGCTCGATAAAATGGCAGATGCCGTTAAGCTCGGGCTGCTCGTGTCGTGACCCACGGCGCGCCCAGATACCGATGCTGACGGAGCGCAAACCCGGCATATGCTCCGTCAAAACGGTCAAACCGTTGTCGAGCCTGGTTGATTGAATCTTGTCTGTCATATTGCTTGAAAATGGACTCCGGTTGGCGAAAAAATGGGTGGCAATTAAGAGGGCATCGTAACATGGCGTAAAACGCGCGGCAAACGCGCGGCGCAAATCGTGAATCTATAGGACAGGTTCAGAAGATTGTTTGCTTGACACCCTTGCCGGAGTTGGCGGAAAATAGCGCCTTCTCAAGCGGGGTTTGCCCGTCTCTAAAGGAAAACGTCAAAAGGAAAAGGAAAAAGTTGAAACGAGCAGCTTTGTCTCTTGCTTAACTTTGCCCTTTGCCCTTTGCCTTTTTCTTTTTAAGACCTGCATTGTGATAGAGACAGCGGTTGTTGGCAGGCGTGCTTTTCACTCGCAAAAGTGAGCGCCCGGAGGTTTTGCCGCGATGAGAAAAAGTTTTCGCGTGAGTCTGGCGCTCGTCGCTCTCGCCTTTTTGTGCGAAGCGAGTGCGCCGCAGGTTTTCGCCGGAGGGCGCGTCGCAACCGTCAGCGGCTCAGTCCGGGATAGTAAAGGCAATCCGATTGCCGGTGCTGTAGTCTCGCTCATCAAAGACGGCGCGACCGAAATAATCAAACAGGTCAAGAGCGCGGGCGATGGAACTTTCATCGCTAAGATAGTTCCCGGTCGCTACAGCCTGCGCGCTATCGCAGACGGCTTCAGCGCCGTGCTTTTCGATTCCGTTCAGGTCAAGCCCGCCGACGAAGTCATCTATCGCTTCAATCTCGAACCCATTGGCTCAGGCAGAACTGCTCCCGAGCGACGCAAAGATCGCGACGACCGCAAGTGGATGCTCCGGTCACGCTCTGGCAATCGCTCCATTTTCCAGGCGGGCGAAGGCGAAGACGAAACAATTGATGCCGTGCTGGCCGCCCAAAATGAAGTAGAAGCATCGGCAGGCGAGCCGTACAACGTTGTCGCCATAGAAGGTGAAGACGGAACGAGTCATGGAACACGCACGCAGGGCGTAGTCGAAACCTACGTCGCCACTTCTTCCGGCACAAATTCCTACACTTTCACCGGACTGAATTTTGCACTCGCGCAGCCCCTGAGCCAACGCATTGATCTAATCGTTGCCGGACAGACGGGCACGGGTCGCGGCGCTCCACAGCGATTGGAAGCCACCGCCAGCGTTCGCGCGACAGATAAACATCGTCTCAGCCTGAGCCTCGCCGGGGGCGTGCTCAATAATTATAAGGCCGCGAAAGAGACGAATGGCGAATCGCTCGGACAGCTTTCTTTGCGCGCCATTGATGAATGGATCGTGCGCGACGGCGTGGTGATCGTACTTGGTCTCGATTACTCGCGTTTCCTCGGCGCGAGCAACGCGCGCTCGATCAGCCCGCGCTTCGGTTTTCAGTTTGACGCAGGGCCGCGCACGCGCATTCGTGCCGCGTATGCGCCCTCATCCGACTGGGCGAGCGCGGCGCAAAGCGTGGCCGATTTTGAAGACAGCCAGATAATTTTCCGCGAGCCTATCTCGACGCCCATCGCTTATGTTGACGGTCGTGCCGTTATGGAGCGCAGCAGCCGCTTGGAATTCGGCGTCGAGCGTGTGCTGGACAACGAATCGAGCGTTGAAGCGACGGCTTTTTTTGATACGACCTCGAATCGCGGCGTCGGTATCTTCAGCGCGCCAGCCTCAGCTTTTTCAGGCGCTGGCGGCGCACCGCTTTTGAACGTAGCCAACCAACAGGGCGCAGCAAGGGGCCTGCGCATCGTCTACACCAGGCGCATCAGCCGCGTCTTAAGGGCATCTGCCGGATACTCTCTGGGACAAGGGCAACAGCTTTCGACAACCGGCCTGACCAATCCTTCAGAGCTTTTCGATGACGGTTTCTTTCAAACTGCGGCCTTCGAGATGAGCGCGAATCTGGATTCAGGAACGCACGTTCGCACGGTGTTCCGCTTTAGCCCTCGCGCGACCATCTTTGCGATTGACCCGTTCGCCGGACGCCTCGCTGTTTACGATCCTTCGTTAAGCATCCTCATTACTCAGGAACTGCCCACTTTCGGACTCCCCGTTCGCGCGCAGGCCGTGCTTGATGCGCGCAACCTGCTGGACACACAAACCAGCACGGAGGATAGCGAGACATTCATGTCCGTTGATGCTGCGCGCCGAAGTTTGCGCGGCGGCATCTCCGTCAGATTCTGAAAAAAGAAGGCAGTAAGCAGTAGGTGGAAGGCAGAAAGCAACAGCATTATTCTTGCTGCCTTCCGCTTTCTGCTTGCTGCCTTCTGTTTTGCCTTTTCCAAATTCTCGGACAAGTCCAAAAAATCGGATATGGCTTGCCCTCAGAATCCTCTGTTTAAGCCTTGATTGAATATTTCCCTGAAATAGGGAAACGGTGTGGGCAGAGGGCTATGCTCTGCGAGTCTTGAGAAGAGTGGTAAAGGGTCTAAGGGGCAACACAGATTTGTCGAGGCTTGGAACATTGATTGCCTGAATTAAACTGATGTTGAAGTGTGCCCGTCATTTATCCGGGCTGGCGCGCACTCGGGAAGTGCATCGCTCAGGTGAAATGAGATGAAAGGCTCTGTGCTGACAACGCGGGCGTGGGTGCTGCTAATCGTGGCGGCGCTTTTGGCCGTGGCCGGGGCGCTCAACTTCGGGCAGCGCTGGAACCACAAGTCTCCACCGACGGATGGTATCAGGTGGGTGCAGACTCCAAACGGAGCCGTCGCGCAGTCAGTTGACCCGAACTCAAACGCCGGGCGCGCAGGCGTCCTCAGCGTTCAACCCGGCGATGTCCTCAGAAGCATCAGCGAGGACGAGGTAACGTTTGACGAAGTCAGATACGCCCATGACATTCCAATCTATCTCGAAGAAGTGGGCGTCGGCGGGCATCTGGTTTATTTGATTGAGCGACCTTCCAATCCGGAAGAAACTCGCTGCTGCTGGAAAGCAGACATCTACACCGAAGCAGTTACGACCTGGAAGACGCACGATCTTTACATCAACTTCATCGGCCTGATTTATCTCTTCGTCGGCCTTTTCGTTTTGTTCAAGCAGGGCGACCGCGCGCCGTTCGTTCCACACTTCGCAACCCTGTGCTTAACGGCTTTCGTCTTTTATTTCTTCAAGGCAACCGGGCAGTACGAAGACCTCGATGTGGCGATTGCGTTTCTGGATGATGCGGCCTACATTCTGTTCGCGCCGATTCTGATTCACTTTTGCGCGCGCTATCCTGTCCATCAACAAAGTTCCCAAAGACGACGCTGGCCTATTTATCTCATCTATGTCCCGGCTGCCGTGCTAATCGTTCTGGCGGCGCTGCTCTATAACGTCACCCAGTTGACTCCGCCTTCGCGCCTGTCTTTCTCGACGCAATTCGTTGACGGCTATTACGTCGCCCTCTTCGTACATTTCATGGTGGGGATTTTAGCGAGCGCGGCTTTGCTCGTGCGCACCTTCGTTAAAAGCGAAGCGGTTGTCATCCGCCAGCAACTGAAATGGGTCGTCTGGGGTTCGGCTCTCGCCATTATGCCCTTTACGCTGCTCTACGCAATTCCATACGTTTTCGGCATCAGGACTGAAAACTGGCTAACAGATGTTGCTGTCATCCCCCTTGTGCTGATTCCGCTGACGTTCGGTAACTCTGTTGTGCGCTATCGCCTGATGGACGTGGACATCGTCGTCCGGCGCGCAGCCGTCTATGCTTTAACGACTGTTGTCATTGCCCTGATGTGCGGCGCAGTAGTCTATATTGCGGCGATTTACGCATTATTCGGGGAAATCAATGTTAACGAATTCACGCTGAAAGTTGTTGGCGCAGTCGCGGCCATGACCGCGATTGTGATGCTCGCCGCGCCGATTAAGAAATTATTGCAGGAGCGCACCGACAGACTCTTCTACGGCGAGCGCTATGACATGCGTAACGGCTTACTCGACTTCGGGCGCACGCTCTCGGCTACGACCGCGCTTGAGCCTCTTCTTAACGCACTGGCCAGCCGCTTGCAGCAAGTCTTAAACGTCAACCGCATCGTCATTTTCATCGAAGACGCGAATTCGCCTGCCGGCTATCGAGTGGCGCGCGCCGTCGGGTTATCGTCGGCGATGATCGTGCCGCCTGATTTCCGCGAGATGATTCGCACGCGTTCAGCGGATACAGGTGTTGTCCGCGCAGATGATTTAGACCTTGTTCCAGAGACGACAGGCTTTGTGCGCCGCGCGTTGCATTACTACGTTCCGTGCATCGTGCGCGGGCGGATGGTCGCCGTCATCGGGCTGGGGCGCTCGAGCGACGGTGCGTTGCTCTCGTCTGAGGACGTGGAGATTCTCCTCACAGTCTCGGGTTACGTCGCGGTCGCCATCGAAAACAGCCTGCTTTACCAGGAGCAACAGGAGCGCGCCGCGGAGCTTGAGCTGCTTAAAGAGTTCAACGAATCCATCGTCGAATCAATCAACGTCGGGCTGCTCGCAGTTGATCTGGACGGGCGCGTCACGCGCTGCAACTCTGCGCTTGAAAAAATACTCGGCGTGCGCCGCAGCGACGCTATCGGCAAGCGTGTCGAAGAACTCTTCGCGGAAGATTTCACGGAGACGTTGAGCCAGGTGCTAGGCAACAGTAGATGGAAGCTGAAGGAGCTGCGTCACATCTACAAGCTGCATACGGCAACGAAAGCCGAGCGCTCGCTGGTTCTCAACATCGCGCTCGCACCTCTTCAGGCCGATTCGCAGGGACGCACCGGTGCGCTCGTCGTGCTCGAAGACGTGACCTCGCGCATGAGACTCGAAGAACAGTTGCAGCAGCGCGAGAAGCTCTCAAGCATCGGGCTTCTGGCCGCAGGCGTGGCGCACGAGGTCAACACGCCTTTGACGGGCGTTTCATCCTACACGCAGATGTTGATGGGCATGTTTCCCGAAACAGACCCGAAGTATGTTCTTTTGCAGAAGGTGCGTCGTCAGGCTGACCGCGCTTCAGACATCGTTAACAATCTCCTCAACTTCTCGCGCACCGGCGGCGCGACCGAGTTCACGGAGATTTCGATCAATCAGGTGATGGACGACACGCTCCAACTCCTTGAGCC
>JACCVS010000553.1 GCA_013698055.1 Acidobacteriota bacterium | reverse complement strand
GCTCAAAAATGTCGTCCATTTCCAGAGCCGAGCGTGGGAAGAAGGCCTTTCCACCGGAGACATTGGACAACTCATCGAGTATGCCCTGGCCTTCCATTCCGAGGGCGCTTCCGGCATCGCCGCCGCTGAGAATCCCGACGGAATACAAGACTACATCGGATTCTTTCAACAAGCGTCTAAGCTCATTAAAGGTGTACCGGGAATTGTTATCCTGGCCGTCACTGATCAATAGGAGCGCGCGTTTGGGATGAAGCCCTCGCTGCACCTTCTCCACGCCGAGATAGCAGGCGTCATAGAGCGCTGTATTGCTTTTGGTCTGAACGAAAGTGAGCTTGTCCAGAACCGCATTGCCATCGCGGGTTTTATCGAGCAGCAGTTGGGCTCGTGAGTTGAAGGCGATCAGGAAATACTCATCTGAGTTGTGACTGGTTTGAATAAACTTACCCAGCGCTTCACGCGCGTTCTTAATCTTTTCACCACTCATTGAACCGGACACATCGAAGATCACACCGACAGAGACTGGCGAATCATCGTCACTGAAAAAAGTGATCTCCTGCGGTTGCTTCTCGTCAAGTATGGTGAAGGCCTTCTGACCCAAGCCCGAAACGTAGCGACCGTAGGTATCCGTAACCGTAACCGTGAGGGTGATCAGGTCGGTGTTTACGATGACCGGCCCGTCTAGTTCATTGCCAAGCCTCTGCTGC
This sequence comes from Acidobacteriota bacterium, assembly GCA_013698055.1. Lineage (GTDB taxonomy): Bacteria > Acidobacteriota > Blastocatellia > Pyrinomonadales > Pyrinomonadaceae > QHXM01. The sequence continues at coordinate 2,004 of JACCVS010000553.1, read as the reverse complement.
TGAGGTGCCGGACTTTCCGTCGCATCCGTTTTCGCCGTTGGCGTAGTGGTTGACTTTTGGGCAGCCCGTTCCTGGGCTCCGGTAGTAAAGGGTATCTGTGTAGCAAGAACGAAGAGAAAGGATACTGCGAGCGCGATCCTGAGAGCGCATCTGGCCGGTAAGTGCATGTGACCCCCGCTGTTTTTCGTCAAGCACCCGAGAATTGTTCGACAGACCTGAGAAAGCCGTCAACACAGATGCCGAAGAGCCAGGCTGTGATGCCCGAGTCTCAATTTTAATCGCTTACTTGGGAACGGCTTGCGAGGGAGACGGTCGCGCGCGAATTCCACCCCTGACTGTGTTGGCTGAGGTCATTGTAGGACAGGGGCTGAAGCCGCGCAAGAACAAACGCCGCTCATGGTGCTCGACCTAACCAAGCCCCGCTGAGAGCCCTCCCAGCCTTATGCAGGCGCGGCTTCAACTATGCTAATTGGGGAGTCAGTGTTAACGACGCGCACCCGCCGGAAGCCCGAGGGCCCAAAGGCTTGCGAAACTCCTCCTCGGTCCGTTCGAGGCCTCCCCGTCATTACTAACATGTTCAGATCGATGAATTTTCCAAAATGAGGCGCGCGGCCCGGCGGGATAACTACGGCCACCTAGTCATCGAAATATTTCTCCTAGCAGGTTGCTGAAAAACTGAGCTTTGACACTGGTTCTTTCTTCATTAATCAGTTTTGGTTATTAGAGATGCGCGATTTTCTTTTGGTTGTTGATCGTTTGAGTGGCTCATTTGCCACTTTGATTCGGTTTCCTAATCAACTGCGGGCGGTTGGTCGCAGTCGCTCACGTGACCAAGGCCAGGTTTCTGATCCGTACCAGGTTGTAGGCGGCGGTGGCGAACTTGAAGATCCAACCCACCAACTCCAACCCCCGGTGCCGGGTCTTGCGCAACAGCCCGACAGTTTTCAGCCAGCCGAAGATTTCTTCTACTCGTTTGCGTTTCCGTTGACTAACTTCATAACCAGGATGACGCGTCGTGCGTTCATCGATGGCGCTCTTGCGGCGTTTGTTGTTTTGGGCCACGTGCGGCGTCACTTTAGCGGCGCGCAAATCCGCCACGAAATCTTTCGTGTCATAAGCTTTGTCACCAGCCAGGGTCACGCGCTTTCGTTGCGGCCGACTGGCGATCATCGCCAGCGCCGCTTCCCGCTCCGCAATGCCAGTGGCCTGGGTCAACGTCGCATTCACCACCAGGCCGTTGCGATTCTCCATCAGCACATGCCCTTGATAAGCCAGTTTCGCTTCGCTGCCCTTCGTCTTCTTATACAGTCTGAGATCCGCGTCAGTGGTCGATTGATGGGTGTTATTCGAGCGTTTCTGGCCATGAAAGTTCACTGTCGGATTGCCCGGATCATCCGGCTTGTCGTTATTGTCGCGCCCCGCATCATCCTTCGGCTGGAAGCTTTTCAGGCTGGCCCAACCTTCGACCAGCGTGCCGTCAACCGTGAAATGCTCGTCCGACAAGAACTCTTTTTCACGCGCCAAATCGAGCACCGCCGCGAAAAACTCCTCGGCGATTTCCCCGGCCAACAAGCGGTCACGGTTCTTACTGAAGGTCGTGGCATCCCAAACCACGTCGTCCATATTCAGCCCCACGAACCAGCGAAACAGCATGTTGTACGACAACTGCTCCATCAGCATCCGCTCGCTGCGCACAGAGTAAAGTACTTGCAGCAACAGTGCCCGCAAAAGTTTCTCTGGCGCTATAGACGGTCGTCCCACCCGCGCGTACAAACCAGCAAAGCGCGGCGACAGTTGTTTGAAAATTTCATCCGTCATCTTGCGAATCGGACGCAGTGGATGATCCGCCGGCACTCGTTGTTCCGGCGAAATGTAACTGAACATCCCGGCTTGTTGTTGGTCGTCTCCTCGCATTCTGTTCCTCCGTCTTTGGCGTTGGACCAGATTATAGTTCACCGTGATCATCTTGCGGGGAGAAACTTTAGTTTTTCAGCAGCCTGCTAG
>JACCVS010000540.1 GCA_013698055.1 Acidobacteriota bacterium | reverse complement strand
CCAATAAAGAGAGCGACCTCGTGCGACGCATGGTGCATCAGCATTTGCGTCATCGCGCGTCGCTCGCTCAGGCGTCTCCGGTTGGCGCGCATCTGGACGAAGACGCACTATCTGCTTTCGCCGAAGGCCGTCTCGGCGACAGGGAATCTGCTCCTGTTGTCAGGCATCTGGTTAATTGCGGCTCATGTCGCCACATCACCGCGCAGCTCATCCGGCTTGATACGGAGCTTTCCGGTGTTGAGATAAACGCGCCCGTTCTTGAGGAAGAACCGGGACGCATCCGTCGCCTTCTCGCAGACCTCGCCTCGCGCGTGCTTCCTTCATCCGAAGGCGATGTCGTCTTTGCTTACCATGCTCCGGCTGATGATTTCGAGAAGAAAGATGAAGCGAATGAGCAGGGTGAAGTTAAGGGCGAAGAGAAGGAATAGAATTAAATCCCATCTAGTTAAGCTAAGGAATACGTCTCACACTTCTTACCCAACCACCTTTTCGTGGACGAGTTTGCAAAACTCGACAACGCGGTTCTCCATCCAGAAGCGGTCTTCACGATTATTGTCTCCGCCGATGAAGCCGACGTGTCCGCCGTGTTCCGGCGCGAGAAAGATCAGGTAAGGATTTTCTGTGATGGAAGGATCACGGAAAGGATGGAAGGGAACAAACGGGTCATCCTGCGCGTGAATCACCAGCGCGGGCGTGCGAATGTCGCGGATAACGTGAAAGGAGCTGGCGCGCTCGTAATATTCTTCGACGCTGCCGTAGCCGCCGCCGACCCTGGTGTAACGCTCGTCGAATTCCCTCAGCTTGCGGATGCGGCTGAGACCTTTCGTGTCGTAAAGCTCCGGGAAGAGCTTTCGTTTCCGGCGAACGCGATTCTTCATGCTGCGAAGGAAGCTCCATTTATAAAGCCTGTTTGCCTGCCATTCGATGGCCTCTACGCAAGAGCTTAAGTCAATCGTCGGCGAGGCGGCGCAAACGCCTGCCAGTTCACGCGGGATTTCGTCGGCATCCACACCCGCGAGCATCAAAGACATATTTCCGCCCATCGAAAAGCCTGCGATGAAGATATTCGACAGGCCGTCCCGCTCAATCAACTCTTTCAGGATGACGCGCAGATCGCTGATTAATCCGGCATGATAGAGCGTGGGCGTGAGATGCTCTGTCTTTCCGCAGTTGCGCAAATTCAGCCGCACGACGTTAAAGCCTGCGCTAAAGCCTTTCTCAGCCGTACCCAGCATATAGACGGAAGTGTTCGCGCCTTCGAGACCATGCACGAGGATCATGGTGGGATGCGCGAGCTTGTCTTTCTGCCAGCGGCAATGCGCAAGCACACGCACCCCCGGCTCGACCTCGAAAATGCGCGGTTCGTCCGCGCGATGAGCGCGCTTCATAAAGCCGCGAGGCCAGTAGTATGCCCCGAATGTCTGAGCGTGCCCGCTTGTGAACCTCGGATGCGGAACGAAGTTTCTTGACTGAAGCTCGCTCGCGATCCTCTCAAGAGATGAAAGTCGTGCGTCCGGCTGCGGGAAGTGCGCGCCCATTTCCTGCGGGGTTAAATATCGTGCAAGGCCTTGCTCTGAAACTTTAACCTCAGTGCTCATCGTTCATCTGTCCCCGTTTTATAACGTCGAAGAGTCTTAACCCCTGGTTTGCACATGCCTGTATTATTGTTTGAACTGCCTACCCGCTGGTTATTTGAATTGCTCCGGGCTATGAGACGTTTTCCGGAAGAGCGTATTGCGGAAGGTCTGAGCTTCTGGGCTACTCCCATTTCGGTCAGTTTGAGAACTGATAACTTGCCGGAAAAGCACAGATGTCTGAACCTGTAAACCTTCCCGGTACCGGAACGCGGCTATTGTAAATGGAAAAGACAAAAGGTGAAAGGCCAAAATTACTTTGCGGATGAATCGTAAATCGTGAATAGGAATGCGTATCTTCTCTATTCACGATTTACGAACTTTAGCCAGATGCGCGGGCGCTTCTTTGGGGCTTGCGCTCACGCACTACGGGCTTGTGAGTAGCGCGCCTGGAAAGTTTTGGCGCTCTTTCCGGCGCGGAGACGGCTTTCAAAAGGAAGGCTGCCGTCTGTCTTCAACCGTGTAGATGACGGATGGCGGCGCTCGCTTTGCGAAAGGTGTTATCGGGTTACATCAACCGCGTCGGCTCGCCCGTCGGCGGATCGCCGGCTGGCAGCGGAGTTTCGGGTTCGCGCACGGGTGCTGTGGGCGAAGGTTGCGAATCCGGCGGAAGCGGCACAGGCTCTGGCTGCGACGGATCGGGGAGAATCGGATCATCCGGCGTTGTCGGCGGAAGCTCAGGCGCACCGGGCTGCGGCAAAGGCTCACCTGGTTGGGGCGGATCGGTATTCGGATTTAAAGTCATGCGAGGTCTCCT
>JACCVS010000516.1 GCA_013698055.1 Acidobacteriota bacterium | reverse complement strand
GCCACATTTCAGAGTTCGAGAGCGGAAGACGTGAGCCATCTCTTTTGTTTCTACTAGCGGTCACACGCCTGTCTGGTGTGCCAATGGAAATACTTGTGGATGATGAGGAGGACCTACCGAATAAACTACCTGCAACGCGGAAGTCTGAAAGGAAGAAGACTTAAAAACATTGTCTTACCATACTATTGCTTCCCTAGTCCCCTACTCTGAACGCGCTTGGTTTTGAGGCTTCACCCCGACAAACAAAGTGCCATCACGCAATGATTGTGGTGCAAACGTGAAGAGTAGTCGATAATCAGCGGCATGCATCAACTCTTACCCTTCTCACCCTCCCTCTTCCATGGCCGCCATTTTGATCACGTCATCATCATTCTCTGCGTCCGCTGGTATCTCACCTACAAACTTAATACTTCGTAATGTAAGTTGCTTGATAGGGCTGCTCACTTGTCGTATCTTTTGAGCATGACAAGGACAGCACAACCCATCAAACTACCAAAGAACGAACTGCGCTCTTTGACAACCATCATCAACCGCGGAACGACGAGGGCCAGAACGCAGACGCGCGCCCGTATCCTCGATCTCCTTCATCGCGGTCAACACCCGCAAGCTATCTCGTCCGCCTTGCACGTCTCGCTCCAGACCATCTTCAACGTCAAGCGCTGTTATCTGAGCGAAGGGTTCGAGGCTGCGCTCTTTGACAAGGCGCGCTCCGGGCGACCCGTCAGAATCGACGGCACGCAACGCGCCAGGATTACCGCCCTGGCGTGCTCCACTCCGCCCGAATGATATGCCCGGTGGAGCCTGCGCCTGTTGGCCGATAAAGTGGTCGAGTTGCAGTTGTGCGACTCGGTCTCGCATAACGCCGTCAAAGAGATACTCAAAAAAACGAGTTGAAGCCGCACCTCAAAAAGACGTGGTGTATCGGCCAGATCAATGCCGCTTTTATCGCGCAGATGGAACGCCTCTTGTGGCTCTACTCCTTGCCGGTAGATACTCGTTACCCCGTCGTTTGTTTCGATCAACGCCCATGTTTCTTGATCGGCAACACCGTCCCTGCGCTCGCCATGAAAGCCGGCAATGTCCTCAAAGAGCATTATGAGTATGCGAAGCATGGTTCGTGCGCGCTCTTAGCGTCTCCCTCTCGTTTATCGAAAAACTCTGGCATCGCTTTCGCTCCACCGGCAAATGTGCGGCACACCCGCACGGCGGCGGGAGAACCAGACTCTTAAAGAATGATGAACAGTTGATACGCGCTGCCGTCGCCGAACAACCTGACCTCACGCTGGCGGAGTTGGTCAGCCAAGTTGCTGGCGAAACCAACAAACCAAAAGTTTCATTGGAAACGATGAGCGTCGAGTTGCAGCGGCTGTCATTGCCGCGAAAAAAAAGATGATCCGCGCTGCCGAACAGGAGACGGAACGAGTGCAGGAGAAGCGGCGTGAGTATCAAGCGGCAATCGTGCGGGAAGTGGTCGGGCGGTTGAAGTTTTTGGATGAAGCGGGCAAGTTCGATTGCCATGACCAGATTGTATGGTCGAGCCGCACCGGGGACGCGCGTCCTCGACAGCGTGCCGCAAAACTACGGCGAGAATATCACGATGCTGGCAGCCATTTCGCTCGCCGGTGTTTCTGCTCCCATGACGATTCAAGGGGCGGTGGATGCGCTGGTCTTCAAGGCTTATGTGCAAAGAGTGTTGTGTCCGACGCTCTCTGCTGGCGACGTGGTGGTGATGGATAATTTAGGAGCGCACAAGGTGGCGGGCATCCAGGAGTTGATTGCGGCGGCGGGAGCCAGGGTGATGTATTTGCCGCCGTACTCGCCGGATTATAATCCGATAGAGAAATGTTGGTCGAAGATCAAGACGGCCTTACGAGCAGCTAAGGCGCGGACTCGCCAAGCACTGGAAGCGGCGTTGAAGGCGGCTTTGTTGAGCGTCACGGCGGCGGACGCGGCGGGCTGGTTTACCAGTTGCGGCTATCCCGTACACTCATAGCTGAACCGCTCTAGAGGCTGTTCAAAAAGCTGACAAGCAATGAGTTATCGTGAATAACTCAGCTTCATGATAGCCTCGCTCCATTATGCAACGAGTTTTGATGAGAGATCGAAGGGCGTATCCAAGCGACCTGAGCA
>JACCVS010000497.1 GCA_013698055.1 Acidobacteriota bacterium | reverse complement strand
CAAAAAAGAGAAAACCCTATGTTTTGATGTTCGGCATGTCGCTATAAATCGGTTTAGATCATTGAGAGCGCGGCGCATTTCAGGTCGCGGCCTTCCCCAAACCCACCATTGCTCTCTAAATATCTTGTCTTTGTTTGTATCCCTATGTGGCTTTACCTCATCAATGATTTTCTGCATTAGAGCTGGATGCTGGATACCAGCCTCTTCCTTGCTCAGTCCATAGAAATCAATTATGAAACGTTCTTCAAACAATTGCATTAAATCGCGCCCAATTACATAACGTCGCACCACTGATGGAAGTGCCTGCGAGTTAAGTCCAAAACGTTCAAGCTCCGTAGGTTCCAGCCGGAAACCCTCTCCGACAGGTATCGGCCCTTGAAACGAGATCGAAGAGTTGGCATTGAGAGGCAAGAGTGATTCTAAATCTACGCCAATTGATAAGTCGCTATGAATTTTACCTTTCGATGCTTTAAAGGTTATTTCTCTTTCATCGTTATCTGTTTCCCTTTCCCTCTCAACTTGTTCCAAAGTACCAAAGAGCGAACCGCCTTCTGCAACTGTCATAGCAATGCGAACAGCCGCTCCATCCTTTGAATCAACCCAAGGATGATCTGGAATAGCAAAAATAATTGAAACGCCGTCTTTCGCTTCAAGATGAGACTGTAAGACTTTCCGATTAAAAGTTTGCGTAATACTGTTTGTCGTAATCAACCCAAATCTTGATAGCTTAGTAGCACGAATAAGGTATGCCGCTTTGTTCCACCAGTACATAACAAGGTCACTGGTTTCGGGGACATCTTCATAGACACTTCTTAGTGCTTCAACATATCCATCACCAAGAGCAAAACGCATCCTCTTGTTCCCAATAAACGGCGGATTGCCGACGATGTAATCCGCTTCCGGCCATTCAGCCTTGCGAGCGTTTACGTAACGAAGCACGGGCACGCGCGCCGTCTCGTCCGGCACGTCTTCGCCTGTCACCGGATGCTTCTTGTGCGTGCGCCCGTCCCAGCGTGTCACAGGCTCTCCACCCTCATCCGTGACAATCTCCTCCGCGTCGTAAGCCAGCACAGCATCACGGCACTCTATGTTGTGAAACTTCTTGATGACCGGCTCAGGCGGCCTCGCTTCCCCCCGCGTGCGGAAGTGCCATTGCAAATAACCGATCCACAGCACAAGGTCTGTGATCGCCGTCGCCCTCGGATTCTTCTCTATGCCGAGCAATTGATGCGGGTCAACCGTCAGCCCCGTATCTTCCAGAATCCCCTGACTATCGCCGAAGCCGTGCAGCGCATCCAGCACCTCGCCTTCCAGCCGCTTCAAATGCTCAAGCGTGACGTACAGAAAATTTCCGCTGCCGCACGCGGGGTCAAGCACGCGCACCCTGCACAACCGGCGATGAAAGGCTTTGACTTCCTCTGCCGCCTCTCTCGTTTTCCCCGCATCGTCGAGCGTGATTGCTGCCGCCAGCACCGACTGCCACTCTTCCCTGAGCGGCTCGATCACCGTCGGCATCACCAGCCGCTCGACATAAGCGCGTGGCGTGTAATGCGCGCCGCGCATCTGCCGCTCCAAAGGATCGAGGGCGCGCTCTAAAAGTGTGCCGAAGATCGCGGGTTCAACTTCGCGCCAGTCTAACTTGCTCGCTTCAACCAGGAGCTTGAGCTGCGCTTCGGTGATGGGCAGCGCCTCAACACTCTCAAACAACCCGCCATTGAAACGCAGCAGCGTCTCGCGCATGATGGGCGAGAAACCCCCGGCGTTCATCGTCTCCCACAGGCTCGACACCATTGCCGGAAACTTCTCCACGTTCCCGCTCAGGCTTTCAAGCAAATCAGTCCACCCGCGCGCGGGCAGCAGCCGCACGTCTTCGGCAAACATCGTGAAGATCGCCCGCATCAGGAAGTTTGCCACGCGCTCTGGCTGGTAGCCCGAATCTTCCAGCGAGCGCGCCAGCGCCGCCAGCCGCTCTGCCACCTCGCGCGTCACCCGCGCGCTGCGGCGCGAAGGATCGAGCGTCATCGGCTCAGTCCAGACGAGGTGCAGCCGCTCTCTGATTTCATCGCGCGTTAAATCATCAATCAGGATTCGATGGCTGCGCGCATCCGGGAATGGAACGTAGGTTTTCCCAGCCCGGCTGAAATCAGAATAGATTTCAATCGAGTAGCCGACATCAACAACTACGACGAAAGGCGGATTTCCTTCCGCCGGTGCGAGGGCACGGACATACTGTTCGGCTTGACCCTGCGCTTCTCGCATGGCAACGTCCCAGCCGCGCGTGCCGCGCACTGCCGTTCCTCTACGACCTTTGCGACCTTTGCGACCTTTGCCGGCCGCGCTTTCCGCTGCGCCACTAACAAGGGGTGCGATTGACTGCGCCTGATCGCTCCCCTGCTTGGCTTCCAGGACGAAGCAGCCGCGTTTGTAGAGATCAATGCGCCCGATGCTGGTGCTGCCATCGCCGTTGTGAAAAGTCACCGTCCGCTCGAAGACATAAGCATTCTGCTCGTCGTCACCTCTCGCGGGTTGCGGTCGGGTGACTTCCAACACGTCGCACAATTCGCTGAGGAAAAGCTGGTAATTTGCCCGCTCTGCCGCTGCTGATTCTTTCCAGCGCGTGATGAAGTCCTGAATGGATTGGTAGATTTGAGTCATGAGTAGTGTGTCTTTGCAACATTGTTAAGAAGATATATTATCAAACATCATGAAGGTCAATTGGAATAAAAGGAAATATACCGAAGAGGAGTTTATTCAAGCCTGGCTTAACAGTAAAACGATTGGTGAAGTTGCCAGGAAGCTGGGCTGTAACCATAGCGGGGGTGGGTATGTGGTTTTAAGAACGGCGGCGCGGGAATTGAAATTGTCCGCCCACCACATGATTGAGTATGGCTTAAATACTGGACCGGGCTATAACCATATCAAGTTTATTCCTTTGTCTCAAATCCTTGTTAAGCACTCTACTTATACCAATATTACTCGTTTAAAAATACGCTTGTTACGTGAGAGGCTTTTAGAAGCTAAATGTTATGGTCAGGATTGTGGGCTGACAGATTGGCATGGAAAACCAATTTCTTTACAGTTAGATCATATTAACGGTGATAGCCTTGACCACAGGATAGAAAATCTTAGATTGCTATGTCCTAATTGCCATTCACAGACTGATACATTTGCAGGGAAGAATAAGAGAAATTGATTACCAGAGGAGGGACTTGAACCCACACGCCCTTGCGGGCAACGGATTTTGAGTCCGCCGCGTCTGCCATTCCGCCACTCTGGCCTAATTATCAACTAACAAAGATAAGGAATATAGTGCGTATACCAATTTCGCCACTCCGGCGCGTTGCCGAGACATGATAGTTGGCAGCCGCTTGATCGTCAACCGCCATCGGATGTCGCACTCCGTTTGGAACTGGCAAAATATTATTTATTGCAAATGAAAGCCTGATGATTGTAAAATGTTTACGCCCTTTCGGTGGGCGCTTGAATCCAAGAAGCGTCCGGCCCCAATCTCCCATAATGTTTATCCTTACCGTTTGAGAGGAACTGTTCGACAGGCGACCTCTCGTATCACGCCAAAACAGGTGGATTAGAATTATGCTTGAAGCAAGCTGCGGTCGTGCGCGCGTGCTGATTGTTGACGACGAGCCGGAAATCAGGGAACTCCTGTGCGATTTATTCAGTTTCGATTACCAGTGCGCCTCCGTTTCTTCGGCTGAAGAGGCGCTTGAGCTGCTCGCAGCCGCCAAATTCGATCTTGTTATCAGCGACATCACGATGAGCGGGATGAGCGGGCTGGAGATGATTCCGCATGTCCTCTCCATTTCGCCTGAAACAGTCGTCGTGATGATAAGCGGAATGCAGACCATCGAGAGCGCCATCGAGACCCTGCGCCTCGGCGCGTTCGATTACATCATGAAGCCCTTTGACCTGCGTCAGGTTGAAGCAGCCGTCAAGCGCGCTCTTGAACATCACGAATTGCGCGAAGCCAAGCAACGCTACGAAAACCATCTGGAAGAGTTGGTCGAGCAACGCACAATCGA
>JACCVS010000477.1 GCA_013698055.1 Acidobacteriota bacterium | reverse complement strand
CGAACAGAAGTGGCACGATGGCGGCCATGAAAGGAGCAAGCAACAAGGCGTTTGCTCTCAGCCAGCACGACAAACCGACGAGCGCGCCGACCACAACGAATGTTAATAGGCGCGGACGCTTGTACGCACGCGTGAGAAAGTAAATTGCGAGCAGGATGGGCAGCACCGACAGCGAGTCGGGCAAAAGCATCACAGAGTTGTAAGTGAACTGCGGGGCGAGCGCGACGAGCAAGCCTGCGATGGTGGCTATTGCCGAATTGAGTAAAGCGAGGGCAATGAGATAAACGACAACAGCAGCAATTGCGTCCGCGAGGATTTGGATAAGCTGAAGGCTCGCGTCTGATTCGCCGAACATGCTGAAAGTTGCCGCGATCAAAATTGAATAGCCGGGTGGATGCCCAAGATGATTCGGGTCGCCGAGCGGCGAGTTGGCGTTGAAAAAGGACGAGATGCCGCCTTGCTGCAAGAGGCGTCCCGTATGTTTGTAGCCGTCCGTGACAGCGGTTTGAACTTTCCGCGCCTCAAAGCGGTTGTCGTGCCATGAGAGCAACCGGCAGCCCAGAGCGACAATAAAGATAGCCGCGCAGGTAATGAGTATGCGCCGGTTTCCCAAAGAGGATTTGCCCGGCGCAACAGACGAAGGCGAAGGCTCGCTCTCTTCAGAGCGGTCGAAAGTGCGCACCTCTTTTGTCGATTGCTTCTCTGTTTCCATCCCGTGCGCTCAGCTTCCAACGGAATGATTGCTTTGCTCACGTGAAGCAATAGCTGAACGAAGCCTGAGTAACTTCTGCATTCATACCGTAAAAGTTTTAGCACAGTAATGTAACACGCCTACTTAAATCCTATAACAGGAGGCGTAACGTAAATTCAGTGAACTTTAACTCCCCCGGTAATCTGGTTCATTAAAAGGTTAAACGATCTTGGGGGATATGTATGTTTGAAACAGGAAGCGACGTTCTCGCGTGGTATGAAAAGCAGCCTCGCGCGCTTAATCAGAAATTTCTAGACCAGATTCAGTGGAACGAAATCTCCAAGCATCCGCTCAGCCAGGATTTCATCCCGGTGCTGCTTTACATGCGCGACGTTGAGAGCTTTACGGAGATTTACCACGACGAGCTATTGCGGACTCCGACGGGCAAAGACCCCGTCATCAGGAAATTCATGGAGCGTTGGAGCGTGGAAGAGAATCAGCACGCCGAATTGCTCAATCGTTTTCTGAATGAGGCGGGAGTTCCGACGAGCGACAACTGGTGGAACGAAGCGAAGGCGGCGATCCCGCGCCGGTACAACTTTGAAAACGATGTCGTGATGCGCATCACCAACTGCTTTGGCAGATATTTCTCGGGCGCGCACATGGTCTGGGGCGCAGTTAACGAGATGACGACGCTTCAGGGCTACAGGCGACTGTGGAAGCTCGCGGGCCATCCCGTGCTTGAGCAGCTCCTGCGCGGCATCGCTCAGGAAGAGTCGCTCCACTCGCATTTCTACTGGAGCATCGCGCGGTTGAAGCTCAAGGAATCGAAATTCTCGCGTGGCCTCGCCAGATTTGTGATTGACAAATTCTGGACGCCCGTCGGGCAGGGCGCGAAGCCGCAGGGGGAAACGAATTACCTGATCTCCACGCTTTTTGAAGGGGAGTCGGGAATCAGCGCCTTTAATCGAAACGTCGGCGAGCGAATGCAGCAATTGCCGGGTTTTGCCGGATTGAAAACCGTGTCGGAGCGGGTTGCGGCCATCTCTCTCGGCGGCAATGCCCCGAGAAGATTAATTTCCGTCTAAAAATCTGTTTGAGAAGTTCGGCAATGGGTGATTGATAATAGCCTGGCGATTTATCGTCGGGCTATTTCCGTTTATGCCTGCAAGACAGGAAGATCTAGCCTGGAAGTCGAACAACACGCACCTTCGCCCCGGCTTCAAGGCGAGGTATGCCTGCGGGCACGATGACGAGCGCGGTGGCGCGGGCAAATGCGACGAAGTCGGACGACCCGCCCCACTTCAAAGGCTCCGCCAGCAGCCTTCCATCTTCGCTTGACAACAGTCGCGCCGGAAGATAACTCTCGCGCTCCACCGCGCCTTTTACCTCACGCGCAAGCACAGCCCATTCTTCAATCATCGCTGCGTCCTGACAATTCTGCATGACGCGCAGCGCCGTCCGTGCAAACAGATTGAAGGTCACGGAGACGGAAACGGGATTGCCGGGAAGACCGAAGATGAGAGTGCGACCCAGCCGTGCGAAGACCGTCGGCTTGCCGGGACGCAAGCTGACGCGCTCGAAAAAAACTTCCGCATCGAGAGCGTGCAAAGCGGCTTTCGTGAAATCATAAGCGCCCATCGAGACGCCGCCCGACAGGATGAGAGCATCTGAGCGCGCGGCAGCATCGGCAATCTCACGTTTTAGTAATTCCGGGTCATCATCGGCGAGCGGCAAACGCTCGACGAGAGCGCCCGCCAGCTGCGCGTATGCTCCGAGTGAATAGCTGTTGGAGTCACGAATCTGGTCAGCGCCCGGTTTCTTGTTGACTGCGACCAGTTCCGTCCCCGTTGCCAGCACCGCGATGCGCGGGCGCTTTCCTACCTTCAGCTCTGCGTAGCCAAACGAAGCGAGCGCAGCCATCCGTGGTGCGTTGATCTCTTCGCCTGTCTGTAAGACTGTCTCACCCGCCTTAATCTCGGTCGCCCGGTTGACGATGAATTGTCCGGGTCGCGTGGCTTCTGCAATCTCGACGAAGCCGTTCTGTTCCTGCG
>JACCVS010000443.1 GCA_013698055.1 Acidobacteriota bacterium | reverse complement strand
AGATCATAAGATTCATGCAATCAATAGTTTGATCGAGAAGCGAGGTTGCCATTTCGTCATCACATCGTTTACCAAACAAGTTGTGATTTACGCAGCGATTATCAGATCGTTTACCAAAGTAGCGAGTCTGTTCTGACACCTTATAATGAGGGTAGAGACTGAGCTACGCCTTCCGAGTTCGTCCCGACTTTGTCTTCCATTCCTTCTCACCAGCCCAAAAACGAACCATCAAAAGCAGCCCGCTCAGATGTTTAACACGTTTCACGCCTCTTCGTATTCTATTTAAGGTAATCACCCTTTTCTTAACATAACACTTGACTCTTAATATATAGGAGGGGCATTATTCCTGCCGTTTGGTTCAATAATATCTGCCCGGGGAGATCATCTCTTTCGATGCCCGACGAAAACAGCCTCCAAAGACTGCACCCCACCTTAGCGGTAGACATCTCTTTGTCCCACAAGTTCGACTCTCGCGTCACCTCCGCTTTCTGCGAACGCTCCGTTTCCGAAGAGACCCGCCGCGCGTACCGGCGGGTGGTGCGCGAGTTTTTCCGTTTTACCGGGCTACGCCATCCCGATGAGATTACTCCTCAGGACGTGCAGCGGTGGCGCGATGGGTTGATCGCGCAGAAGAAGAGTTCCTCAACCGTGGCCTTTAAGCTCTCGATAGTGCGCTCGCTCTTCGATTACTTACAGGTCGGTGGCTTTGTCACACGCAACCCGGCGCTCTCGAAGCTGGTGCCTCCGCCCGCTATCCCGGAAGACTTGAGCGGGCGCGCTCTAACTGCGAAAGAGGTGCGCTATGTCTTGAGCGGCCCGAACCGTGAGAAGGCCGAAGGGGCGCGCGACTATGCGCTGCTCTTGCTGATGCTGCGAACTTCGATTCGCGTCTCGGAAGCCTGTGGCCTTCGTCTCTCGCAGATCAAGTGGAGCCATGCGCGGGGGGTCATTAAGTGCAAGGTCAAAGGGGGACGAGAACGCACCCAACCGATTCCGAGTGAAGTCAAGAAGGCGATTGACGAGTACCTCAGGATAGACCGCACTCGTCGTGGACTTCAGCATTCGGACGGCCCCGACCAGTTCATCTTTCAACCTCATACTAACTACCGGACGCTCGTGTTCGATAAGCCGCTCTCGGCGACGATGGGTTGGTATATCGTCCGCAAGTGGGGCAAGTTCACCGGAGTTGGAAAGCTCTCGCCACACGATCTGCGGCGCACAGCGATCACCAAAGCATTGGATCAGGGACTCTCCTACCGACAGGTGCAGATGATGAGTGGACATAAAGACCCGAAGACGGTGATGAAGTACGACCATGGGCGGGAGAACATGGAACTCAATGCGGCGAACTTCCTGCAATACGATGAAGAGTAAGCCGGGTCTTTCACAAGGGGAGGGAGACCAGCAGATGGAAGATGAGGATCGTCTTTCTGCGGCACTGGGGCGTCTGCCTCAGCCAGAGCGTCCGGCCTGGATCACGGAAGCCAACCGGCTGGCGCGCATCGTCGAGCACTACGCCGGCCTGCGCCCGAAGCGCAGACGCCAGGCGATCACGGGGCACTACGAGCTCGTTCCCGAGGCCTTCGCGCTCCGCCAGCAAGCGGCCTGTCGTGATCCGGTGATTCTGGGCCGGGAACCGCACCGGGCGCGCCCGCCCTCACCGCACACTTTGGATGACTGGCTGCGCGCTTTTCGCCGCGATGGACTGCTGACCTCTCTCCGATGCCTCTCCACACCACCCACTGGCAAGCGCGACCTGCGGCGAGCGAAGATCTCGCGCGCCGCACTTTCATGGATCAACTCTCAACGGTGGCGCAAGTTGTATGAGCAGCATCAGCGACTCAAGCCACAACAGCGCGCTGCAAGCTCTCCCTTCATTCGACTCGAAGCGTATCGCGAAGCCTTATCCGTTCACATCACCGGATATAACTGTTCGGCGCACGAGCGCGCCACGCTGGCCGGGCGTTTTCCGGAGACACGAACGTGGAAGCAGATGGAGCGAGCTTGTTCAACCGCGATTCTTGAGAATCGGATCATCCTGGTCTATGGCCGCGCCGGGAACGGCAAGAGCCGCTGCCTGACTGAGTACGCCCTGCGGCAGAGGGTCGTCCCGCCGCTCGTCCTACTCTGCTCAATGTCGGTCTCGACTAACTACTTCATGGTCAAGCTGGCCGAAGAGTTGGGGCATTCGAGGAGAGAAGCGACAGGCAAGCTGGAAGACGTGGTGGCGGAGAAACTCAGGCGCACGCCGCGCGCTCTGTTCGTGGATCAGGCCAACTTCCTGACAGAAGAATCCCTGGGCTCGATCTGCTATCTCTGGGAGAAGGCGCAAATACCTATCGTCTTGGTAGGGACGCCGTCTTTGCACGACCGCTTCATGTCGTCGCGGCTGACCGAAGATGTCCGGGAACAAATCTCTTCGCGCGTCGCCCTGCACTACATGCTCTCAGAACTCTCACCCGCAGAGGCCAAAGCACTGATTGAGAAGATTCTCAAAGAGGAGGCGAGCGAACAAAATATCAGTCTTGTCTATAAGCTGACGGGCGGGAGGTTGCGCAATCCGGAGTTCTTCCAGCCGCGCTATGTGGAACTGCGAGAACTGAACAAAGAGAAGCTCAGGCGGGGGGAAGTACAGGCGGGCGAGGTCATCAAAATGGCGGCAGCCCGGTTGATTATTGGCTAAGAAGCGGGGACTTTGGTAAACGATCTGATAATTATTCAGTGAACGATCTGTCGAGGTACATCAAGCTGCTCGAGCGGCTGCCGCGTGGCCGCGTCGTGGCGGTTGACCTTTCACGGAACATGCTCGATGAGGCGTGCGCCCACCTCGCACCGCGGTTCGGGAGGCGCGCGGAGTACGTCCATGCTGACCTCGCCTCGCTCCCTTTCGACGAAGTATTCGACGGCATCTTCAGCACCGCAGCCTTCCACTGGGTGCCGGACCACCCGAGCCTGTTTCGCAGCATGTACAGGAGCCTGAAGCCGGGCGGCTGGCTCGTCGCGCAGTGCGGCGGCGGCCCCAACATCGCCCGCCTGCTCCGCCGCGCCTCGGTCCTGATGGCGACCGAGCCTTACGCATCACACTTCCCCGGCTGGAGGGATCCGAGAGAGTTGGGTATTTCCCCATACGCGCCAAGTTAAGCAGCTAAGTGTATGAGAGAAGGTTGATTAGAAGTCCTCGTCAGCTTTGATGAAGGGCTTTCATGCAACCAGCTAATGACCTGCTTTGATAGCCGTTGAAGTTTTCGTTTGCGTCTTCTTTCCCAGATCACTTTGAGCATTAACCGCCATTGCCAAGCTTGCCAATCAGAGGTGCCGCTGATAGTTTCTGTCAACTCATCGCGTATCATCTTCCAGACTCTGAACCACGTCCCACGTCTGCCTCTTGTCATCTGTCTCCATTCTCTGCCGAGTCTTTCGACGGCGACCGTTTCCACCACCAGGGCGGAGATCATTTTCGCCAACAGATGCACTCGCGCCAACTGTGAACCGCGACTGGCTCTGAGCTGTCCTAACTTCAAGATGCTCTTCAGGCACTTGATGTAGAGTTCGATGTGCCATCGCACGCGATACAATTGCAGGATCATTTCGGCGCTCAGTTCTGCCGGTCCAAGCGTGGTTAGAACTGTCAACCATTCGCCCGCCAAAAGCGTTGCCGCTCTGGTCTTGTGCCCTTTGTCAGATGCACTGCGTTTGACTTGCCGACGGGCACTCTCAATCTCCGCTTCGCGCAACCTCTGACCGACGATGAAGACCTTCGCTTGCTGTCCTTCCGCATCGCGGATGTAAGCTTCCAACAGCAACCGGCCCGTGGCTTGAGCCTTGATTAAAAGCTCTTGCCAGTCAACACGTTCGCCCGCCTGAGTGTAAAGCCCAAGCTGCTGCAAGCTCTGGCGCACCAAGACATCTGCGCCTTGTGCGATGACCTTGATGATGTGTTTGGCTGTGCCATAGATGCGATCCCCTAAGACAATATCCAAAGGGTCATAGTCAAAATGCGTGAAGCGTTCCGCTCCCTTGACATCCGTCAGTTTCACGCCGCAACTCGATTGGCTGATCGGCTCGTAACATAGATGCAAACGATAGTCAGTGCCACGCGCTGCCGGACAGGTTAAAATAGTCGCATCGACGATCTTCAACGAACGACCTATTTGACTGCTGACCTGCGTGGCTTTCTCACCGAGCAGATGTGCCAGCAGAGTTTCTAACCACGCTCCACAGTTCGACAATCTCTCATGGACTGCTTGATCGGAAATCCATCTATGCTCGCCAGTCAGCAGAGCGGCCACTTCGCGCAAACTGTAATCAGCGACGGCATATGAGAAAACGGCTCGCAGCAACTCGCGCGGACTCTTGATTTGACGGGCGCGTCTGAAGGCATGTGTCTCAATAGCCATTTGCTCCCAGCCTAGGGGAAGTTGAAGGAGCAAACTATCAAACTTATGATTGAAAACCTCAGGAGATGACATGATGGTGCGTGTTTCCTCCCAACAGGAATGTCCGAACGCGCAGTATCTTATCTCTCTTCAACCGTTTACGCCCTTAACTTGGCGCGTATGGGGTTACCCCTACACCCATTACAGCCGGTGCCGCCACGCGCTGTGCGGCGTGCACCTGCTGAGGAAGCTGACGTACTTCGAGGAAGTCTCGGCGGAAACGATGGCGTGGGCCGCCGCGCTCAAAAGGGCTACTGCTGGAGATGAAGGAGGAGGTCGAGCGAGGGTAGGGGGCGGGAGGTGGCTGGCCGCCGGGCGGCTGGCCGAGCGACCGCTTGAGACGGTGGCGACGGCAGGGAGCAAACTCCTCGGGCCGCTCGTCCCGGTGAACTACCGGCCTGTCGCCGTGGCTGGTGTCGCTCGGGCCTTGCTCGCGCACGTGCCGGCAGCCCGGGGGCGCGTGGTGATACTCTCCGGCGAGATGCGAAGCTGAGTAGCCACCCACAATACATTGTTTATGTG
>JACCVS010000436.1 GCA_013698055.1 Acidobacteriota bacterium | reverse complement strand
GATAGAATGCGAAGTCGGACAAATCGAGCTGACCAATTTGTTGACGGCTGAGCTGCGCAAGCGCCACCCGGAATCCTATCGCCTGGCTCGACGCATTTCCACGCTCATTCAATCGAGTGCAAATTTCTGCCGCTTCGACACTTCGGGCATAGATGACGAGCCGCATCGTCGCCTCGCCGACCGCATCTACGGCCTGTCTGAGTGGCCTTTGAACAAACCGCGCCGCGACAGTAACGAGCTTGAGCAGCGCATCAAGATGATTGCGGTTCGCCAGCGCGACACGCGCATGGTCGGCTGCACAGGCGACTCGCAAATAGTTATCGGAAACGCGGACCTCGAAGATTTAATTATCTCCGTCCTCGAAGCCGCAGACGCACCCGTTGACGTGCGCGCGCTTAGAATTCTCGTCATGTCGCGCCTGCCCGTGATGGATATTTATCTTGTGCCTCTCGGCGGAGACGACGCGGAAGATGGTGGTAACCAGTTTGAGCCGGTGGACGGAGGCGATGACCCTGAGCAGGGCTTGATGCGCCGCGAGTCGGAGCGCGAGGCTGCCAATTTCGTTGACGGTTTCTTAAAGAGCCTGCACGAGACGGTGCGTGGTAAAGTCAAACAGTATAACCGGATGCTGGGCGTGCTCTGGCACTGCTATCTCAGCCCGGATCATGCGACGCAGTTGGAAGTCGCCGCCACGCTCGGCGTTTCGGATTCGCTGGTCTCGGATTATCGCCGCCGCATCGAGCAGGAGTTGCGCGCGCTCTCCTTCGGGGAGATAGAAGAAGCGCGCCAATTCGAGATGGCACTACGCGAGCGCGTGCGCACTCTGGTACTCATTGGCGATGAAGAGAGCATCATGGCCTGAGCACGATGGCTTGAATCAAGTCAGGGCTTTGTGAATCGAGCTTGTCCGGTTGATACTTATTTGCGCCTTTATCTAAAACGGGGCCGGGGAGATCGACACCGAGCAAATGGACAATTCACGCGCAGCACACGAAGCAGCACGAAGGAAACTTGAGCCACTTCGCATGGTTCTGTGGATTGCCTGTTTGTTTCCTTGTATCGCTCCCCTGATTTCGGTTTAGAGTGAAGGGAATTCCGGCTCGCGCAGAGTTCCCGCACGGGAGGCCGCACGAACGCTTGGCGCACGGATTAGACGATGCCAGGGAAGCGTTCTTTTGTGTGAAGCCGAGAGATGCTCCACGCCGGTTGTGATTACAGTGGAGAGCACAAACCTCGCTTAACCGGTGTTCAAAGCAGATGTGCAAGGGAAGAGCGTTTGCCCCGCAATTCTCCTCGTGCAGAGAAATCTGTCAGGCCATCGCTTTGATTTTAAGAGCAAGGGTTGCGGGCCGCAGCGTTTGAGTGCCATAGATGCGATACAGCCGCCATAAAGAGGATTATGAACCCGTCGTGCGCTCGCGCCGTGGCTCATCGCAACGCTCTGAGGCCGTTAGTGCCGAGGTTGATAATTGGTTGCCGCGCGCGGTGGGCAGCGCGGGGGATGATGATAACCTCTCCCAGGCAGAACAAATACCACTCGCGCCGAACGTTTCCGATGCTCCCAAACGTGCAAAGCCGGCGCTCAGGCGCGGGCACGCACTCAGCTATGCGGGGCTTTTCCTCTTCACGCTGATTCTTTATTTTCGCCCCTACGAACTCTTCACATCTCTCTCTTCTTTTAGTTCGCTAGCCTATTGGAGTGCTGTCGCGACGCTGGCGATCTACTTCCCGTCGCAACTTGCCCTCGAAGGCACGCTCTTCTCGCGCCCGCGCGAAGTCAATCTCCTGCTGCTCTTCTGTCTGGTTGCGTTGGTTGGCATCCCACTGGCGTCAGATCGTGGGGAAGCACTAGACACCTTCATTGACTTTGTGAAGGCGGTGATGATGTTCATCGTCATGGTCAATGTAGTACGTACCGAGCGGCGTTTGAAAGGATTGATCTTTCTCGCGCTGGCGATCAGTTGCGTTTTGAGTATCGGAGCGATTTACGATTATCGTTTGGGTCGCTTCACGACTGATGAGCTGCGCATCACCGGACTCGTTGGCGGGATGTTTGGTAATCCGAACGACATGGCGCTTCATCTAGTGACGATGGCACCTATTGCCGCCGCATTGCTGCTGATGACGCGCAACCCGCTGCTGAAGTTATTTTATGGCGCGTGCGTCCTGTTGTTCCTGGCCGGTAACGTCGTGACGTTCTCGCGTGGCGGTTTTTTGGGGTTGATAGGCGCGATGGGTGTCCTGGCGTGGAAGATGGGACGCCGTCGCCGGGTCGCCATCATCGTCATCAGTCTGGTTTTAATGGCCGGGTTTCTGGCGGTTGCCCCCAGCCAATTGACGAGTCGCTTTGGCGGCGAAGACCAAGCTGCTTCGGGTTCGGCTAGCCAGCGTCAGCAGCTTCTTTTCAGGTCAATCCTCGTATCTCTCAGGCATCCGGTGCTTGGCGTCGGGATGGGCAATTTCCACACGTACTCTATCGGTGAGCAGGTCAGCCACAACGCTTATACCCAAGTCTCGGCGGAACTCGGCTTGGCCGCGATGGCGCTCTACATCTTGTTCATGGTCGCGTCGCTCAAGCGGTTGCGACGAATTGAGCGTGAGACGTATCCAACACGGCGCGACTCGCGCTTATTCTATCTGGCCGTCGGACTACAAGCGAGTCTGATCGGGTTCATGATTAGCAGTTTCTTCGCTTCCGTCGCCTATCAGTGGTACATCTATTATCTGGTCGGTTACGCCATTTGCCTGCATAGTATTTACGAAGCCGGGAAGGAAAGAGTCGGAGAAGTCGAGGTTGTAGCTTCGGCTGAAGTTATCGGACAAAAGGAGAGAGAACGCAGGCGCACACTTGGCTTCAAGGATACGGAGGGTGGCCCACAGCCGGTGAATGGATGAGCGACCACAGACAGGCAACATCGGCGGCACTCTACCAGTAGGATTCGCGATTTCGATTGACGTTATGCTCGAACAAAGTTCAGCAATATTGAACGGGAACAACCCGCAAGCGAGAGCGGAGACGCACCAGCCTGTGCCGTCGCTGGTTGCCGAGCCTGCCGTCTTCGTTTCGGTCGTTATACCCTGCCGCAATGAAGAGCGCTTCATCGGAAAAGTTTTAGAGCATCTCTCGGGACAGTATACGAACGAGCGATACGAGATCATCATCGTTGATGGCATGTCTACGGACAAAACCCGTGAGGTCATTGCAGAGTTTGTAGCGAGCCACACGGATGTGCAGGTGCATCTGGTAGACAATCCGGCGAGGAACATTCCGACAGCACTCAATCGAGGCATCAGCCATGCTTCGGGTGAAATTATCGTGCGGATGGATGCGCATTCGATTCCATCGGCTAACTATATTCGCCGCTGTGTGGAACTATTGAGCGACCGTCAGACTTCGGTGGTCGGGATGCCCTGGCGGATACACCCCGGCGCTCAGACACAGACGGCGCGCGCGATTGCTCTGGCCGTGTCCCACCCGTTTGGAATCGGCGACGCGAAATACCGTCAGGAGAATTTCAAGGCCACGCAGATTGTGGACACCGTGCCCTTCGGTGTTTTCCGCAAGGCTCTGTGGCAGGAACTCGGCGGGTTCAACGAGAGCCTCTTGGCCAATGAGGATTACGAGTTCTTTTATCGTGTTCGGCAGGCGGGCGGGCGCGCTCTTCTCGACGGCTCAGGTCATTGTAACTATTTCGCTCGCGCGACAATGGGCGCGCTCGCCACACAGTATTTTCGTTACGGCACATGGAAGGCGCAGATGATCAAGCTGTACCCGCGCTCGATCAGGTTAAGGCAACTCGTCGCGCCGCTCTTTGTTTTAGCTCTTCTCCTTTTCCCAACTCTTGGCTTCTGGCTGACCCCGGCGCTGTGGGCATTGTTCGCCATGCTCGGAACTTATACATTGCTGGCGCTTCTTTTCGGTTTTCAGCTTTCGCGCCGGAAGGGTGGCAGCTTGAAATTAATGCCTGTCATCGCGCTAGTGTTCTTCGTCATTCACGTCGCTTGGGGAAGCGGGTTCCTGCTCGGGCTTGTTCGCTCGCCGGGAAGGGGGCAAACATGATTACGTCAAACGCTATCACACCCGAAGATATGCGGCACGATACCCGTCCCGCCGTCAGCATCATCATGCCCGCCTATAATGTCGCGGCATACATCACAGATGCCCTCGATTCCGTTTTCGCACAGAACTTCACCGATTACGAGATCATCGTTGTCAACGATGGCGCGCCCGATACGGATGAACTAGAACGGGTGCTTGAGCCTTATCGCAGCCGCATTGTTTACATAAAACAGGAAAACATGGGTGTCAGCGGGGCACGCAATACTGCTGTTAAAGCAGCGCGCTCTCCGTTGATAGCGCAGCTTGATCCTGATGACCTGTGGGAGCCGGACTATCTCTCGTCACAGGTCGCGGCGATGAATGATGACCCGACGATTGACGTAATTTATCCAAATGCCATGATCTTCGGTGATTCGCCGGAGGCCGGGCATGAGTTTATGGAAATCTGTCCATCAGAAGGTGAGGTGACGTTTGAACAGTTGGTCACGCAGCGCTGCAATGTTCTCTACAGCATCACGGCACGACGTGATGTGATCGTTCGCGCAGGCATGTTTGACGAATCCCTGCGTGGCTCGGAAGACTTCGATCTGTGGCTGCGGATAATCAAGGCTGGCGGGCGGATCGCTTATCATCGCCGGGCGTTGCTTCATTATCGCCGCCGCAGTGCCAGCCTGACGTGCGATGTGGTTCGTATGCTCCGTTATACTTTGCAGTCTTTAGAGAAGGCCGAGCGAACGCTCAACCTGACGACTGAAGAACGCGGGATATTGAAGCGCGAACATAATCGCTTTCAAGCAACGCTCCGCTTCAACGAGGGCAAGCAGGCTTTCCTGAGCGGCGATGTGAAACAGGCGATTAACGGCTTGAGTGAGGCGAACAACTTTTTCAGAAGCCGCAAGACCGCTCTGGCGCTCTTTTTCTTACGGCTTACGCCGCGAACTCTTCTGCGGGCTTATAATGTACGCGACCGCTTCATTTTTAAGGCGAGCACGAAATCTTGAAGAGCGCAGAGAAGACAATGGAGATTACCAACGCGGAGAGCTTAAGCGCAGAGTTGCGGAGGCCAGAAATCGCCGCGCCGCTCGGCGAAGCGACTGGGGCGCGCGGCCGCGCCAGTCTGCCCTCACGCATCGCGTATGTACTTCACGGCCCCGTCATAGGAGGAGTGGAGATTGCGACCTTGCGCCTCGCGTGTGCAATCAAAGAGAGCGGCGGCTTTCGCCCAATCGCCTTTTGTCATGGCGAGCAAACGAGCGTCTCGCGAATGTTCGACGAGTCCGGGATCGAAACCGTCTCCTACACGGCAGGGCATTTCAGCTACTTCCATCCTGGGCCTTTCTGGCGCGGCGTCCATCGCTTCGCGCGCGAGTTGCACCGTCATCGGATAGACCTCATCCACTGCGCCGATATGACAGGCGCTTATCACGCCGGCGCTGCCGCTAAGTGGAGGCGCACGCCGCTCCTCTGTCACATCAGAAGCAACTTTCCAAACTTCGAACTGCGCTACAAGCCGCCGCTCCTCGCCGTTGACCGCTTCGCCTTCGTCTCACACGCGACGTGGCGAAACTTCAACAAAATCTTTCGAGTTCACAAAAGCCACGGCACGGTCGTTTACGATTGGGCGCCCCCACCGCCGCTCCGAAGTTTAGATGGGGCTGCGGCGCGCCAGCGCGTGCGCCGCGAGTTGGGCATGGAGTCGGATGCTCCTGTCTTTGGGATGATCGCGCGAATCGCACCGCAAAAGGATTTCGAGACATTACTGAATGCGACGGCACGAGTAGTTGCCCTACTGCCCAGTGCGCGCCTGCTGTTGGTCGGCGAATATCAAGCGACAAAGAATGACGCGGCCTACCCGGAATATTACGAATACTATCAGCGCCTGCGCCGCTTGATTGAGGAGAAGCAACTTTCGGAGCACGTCATATTCATGGGTTTTCGTGATGATATACCCGACCTCTTGCGGGCGATGGATGTGATGGTGCTTTGCACACACTCCGAAGGACTGCCGCTAGTCCTGCTCGAAGCGATGGGCCTAGGCTGTCCTGTGATCGCCACGAGTGTGGGCGGCGTTCCGGAACTCGTCCTCCATAATGAGACGGGTCTTTTACATGAGCACGCAGATGATGAAGAGCTGGCAAGGCAGATTTTGCTCCTAATCAACGACAAACAGAAGGCTGTCGCTCTTGCCGAAGGCGGACGCCGGTTTGTTTCGACCCGCTTCAGCCGGGAGCGAACGGTCAAGGACGTGAAAGATTTGTATCTGCGTCTGCTCGGCGCTCGTAGCGTCGCGCATCCTGCAGGTTTCCTTAGAAGCTGAAGGCGGAATGGAGTAAGCGTCAGAGATGTCCCGCACGCGACGAGCCGCTTGGGGAATAGTCACGAATTACGCTTCCACCGCTGTCATGGCGGTGGCAGGCTTCGTGCTGGTCCCCATCGTGCTTCATTACGTGAGCCGGGAGGATTACGGTCTCTGGGCCACCATCGGGCAAGCCCTGGGATATCTGGCTTTGCTTGACCTGGGCGTCGGGAGCGCCGTCGTCCGACGTGCCGCGCAGTTGCGCGAAAGGGATGACACGGAAATTGTCAGCCGTGTGATCTCGACGGCTGTCAGTCTGTATTGCTTGCTCGGACTCGTGATTCTGATCGTCGGGCTCTCCTTGGCCGCGCTCTTGCCGCGCTGGTCTGCCATCCCCAATGATCGCACTTCGGTGGCGGTCACCATCTTCATTATCATGGTCGTTTACACGGCGGTCTCTCTGCCGTTGCGGATAGCGACCAGCGCACTGATCGGCTATCAGCATATTGCAGCGGCTAATCTTATCAACTTCGCCGCCAATCTATTGACTCCAATTGTAGCCGTCGTCATGCTTGTCTTCGGCGCCGGCCTGCTCGCCTTGCCCGTGGGAACTGTGCTGGCGGGCCTGCTTTCTGCCATCGCTGCTATCATTATCCTGTTTCGGGTCGTCCCGAACCTGCGTCTCAGCTTTCGCGGGGCTTCTCGCGAGGAGGCCCGCGAACTCTTCCGTGTAAGCTGGCAGCTATTCTTAGCCAATGTCGGGGTCGTTCTCATTTATCAAACTGACAACCTTGTCATCGCCGCTGGAGCCGGACTAACCGCTGTGACGGTCTACACACTGACCAGTCGTCTGCCGCTCTATGCCATGCCGCTCGTCTTTGCCATAGGGGATTCCTGTTTGCCCGGCATCATAGAGTTATACCAGAAGGGAGACCGCGATCATTTGCGCGTCATCTACCTGCGCGTGATGCGTCTGACGGCTGCGGCGGGCCTCGGCGTAGCCGTGGTGACTGTCGCTTATAACAAGAGCTTCATGCGCCTGTGGGTCGGCGATCAGAACTACGGCGGCATGACGTTGACGCTGCTACTGGCTTTGATTATGCTTCATCGCGTCATGCGACAGGTCGCCTCGCTGATAGTCATCGGCTCAGGGAAGCTCAAGGGCATCGTCTACATGGCGCTGCTGGAGGCGGCACTCAACCTGGCGCTCTCTCTCTGGTGGGTTAGATACTACGGGATCAACGGCGTAGCGCTCGGCACAGTGGTCGCCGGTGCGCTGACGAGCGGTTGGCACGTCGCCTACTTTGTTAGTCGAGAGTTGCGTATGAGCGTCTTCGAGTATGTCTGGCGGGGGATGGGACCGCCGCTCGTCTGCGCCGTCCCGGCGGCAGGTCTGGCGGTTCTTCTTAATAACTTATATCCCGCCACGAGCTGGCCGAGGCTTTTCATCAGTGCCGCTGCGGTCGCCTCCGCCTACGCTGTTTCTTACCTGTTCATCGGCTTCGCAACCGAAGAACGCAGGGCGATGTACGCGCGCCTCGTGCGTTTCTATCGCGCGCTTAGAATGCCGTCGCGGGCGAGACTACTGCTGAAAGAGAATCCATGACTTTAACGTCGCAAACCTACTGGCAATCAGTCTGGGACAGAGAGCACTCGGGGCGCGGCTTCGAACTCTTTGAGGATGTCGCGAGGCACCTTCCGCCAACACCGGGCTTGAGTTTTTTCGAGGTTGGCTGTGCGCCCGGAGGCATTCTCGCAGAGTTTTGCCTGCGAATGGGCTACGAGGCGCACGGCGTAGATTATG
>JACCVS010000432.1 GCA_013698055.1 Acidobacteriota bacterium | reverse complement strand
GCCGGGATGCTCGGAGCGCAGCCCCGTCAGGTCGCCTTCATGCGTAACACTTCGGACGCGCTCTCCACAGTTGCGAACGGATTGAACTGGCGCGAGGGCGAGAACATCGTCACCTTCAGGCGCGAGTTTCCGTCGAATGTTTACGCGTGGCTGCGCCTGCGTGAAGCTCAGGGAGTCGAAGTTCGTTTCTGCGATGAGCGCGACGGGCGCGTTGACGTGGATGAGCTAATCAGCCTGATTGACAACCGGACGCGCATCGTCGCCATCAGCCACGTGCAGTACGGTTCAGGCTTTCGCGCCGACCTTGAGCGCATCGGACGCGCGGCGCGCTCACACGACGCCCTGCTCGTCGTTGACGTAATTCAGGCGATGGGGGCTTTGCCGATCAACGTCGAGGCGGAATTAATAGACGTGGCAGCCGGAGCGTGTCACAAATGGCTGCTCGCGCCGGAAGGCATCGGTTTGCTGTACCTCTCGGAGCGAGCGCGTGAGCGCATACAGCCCACGCTGGTCGGCTGGACGAGCGTGCCTGACCCGGAAGATTACAGCAACTTTGAGCAGGAGTGGGCGGACGGCGCTCTCGCGTGGGAAACGGGCACTGCGCCTACCGCCCTCATTCACGGTCTTGAAGCCAGTCTGAGTCTTTTGCAGGAAACGGGAATCAAGCGCATCGCCGCCCACCTCGCTGAATTGACAGATTACCTGTGCGACCGCCTGCAAAATCGCAATTACAAGATCGTCAGTTCGCGCCGAACCGGCGAAAAATCACAGATTGTCTGCATTGAGCATACGGGCGAGTGGTCAGCGATGGCACTCTACAATCATCTCAAAAAGCAGGGTATCATCGCCGCGCCGCGCGGGACGCGCTTGCGTATCTCGCCGCACCTTTACAACACAACTGATGACATAGACGCACTCATGAATGCTCTGCCTTGAAAGACAAGGTTTCTCTGTTTATCTCCCGAGTTACGATTGATTATCGTTCATCCGTACACATAGATTGTACGAAAGAAAAACAGTGCTTAAGCTAGACTGTGGGCGACTAGAGTGGTCGTCTAACATTAGCTGTTTTCACAAACCTCGATTTTCAAGGGAAAAATATATTCTTTGAAAAAGTGAGCGGATGGTCGAGGTAATGGCACGGTCGTTGCTCTGCTAAGCTGCGATAAAATAAGAAGGGTACAAGATAAGGGTAAATCGGGTCAGGCTCGGAGACGGCAGTGAGTGAAGGCTTTGGGGGAGGCGTTCTCTCACTTTTGAAAAGCAAGCGGCGGTCCTTTCGGGGGAACGGGGTTGTCGCGAAACGCTTTTAAGCGGTCAAACGGGCATAAGTGCTGGGCTGCTGGTCGGCGTCTTGGAAAGGCTTGGGGGAGCCTGACAGGAAGACCAGCAGCCCGCAACTTTTTAGGGGTAGAGTAGGTAATTGTGAAAATAGCTGCGAGATTAAAGTCTCGCAGCTATTTTTTTGTCTTGAATACCTTCTCTTACTGAACGACTGGTTTTTCCTCGCCTGCGCCAAGCAGTCTTGATGGGTCGGTCTCAGCGGTCATCTGATCAATATTGAGACGCAACATTCCTCCTGCATCCGAATAGGCTACTTCCTCCACCGCACGTTGCTGTGCCCTCCGGCGCAGGAAAAAGATGCCGCCGAAGACGACGCCGATTCCCAGAACGGCTGCCACGAAAAAGCCTATCGTTCTGGCGATGCCCAGGATGAGGCTGACGGCCTGCTGTGTGTGCTGCTTTTCGGCACGCGCCCATAACAGCGGATTCTCGCCGAGCCACTGGATACTTTGCTCATACTTCACGCCATCAATCAGCTTCCCCGCAGCCGTCTCATCCGGCGCATTGAAAACGAAGACGGAATAGTTGCCCACGCGGCGATAGGCGGAAGGGATTGGTTGCCCCTGCGTGCGTAGTTCCTGAAGCCGCGCAGTGATGCGTGCGTCGGCATCGGCGGCGATCTGCGGCGTGGTGTATTCGACGACAACCAGCCGCGAGGCATCGTAAGTTGCCGTGACAGCCTCTGCGCCTTCATTGAAGTTGATTAGCTCAAACACCGGCTGGTTTCCTGCCGCGCCCTGCAAGACAGGCAAACTGATGGCGTAGATAGCGCGCTCCTGCGCCGTCTCCCAATCCGGCAGATGTTTGATGAGGACGGGAATTTCGTTTTCAGCTTCCGGGAGGGTAGCGGCATACGCGCGGGCAAAAGTAATCAGAGTGTTCTCGCCATTGCCGGTGGTCTTACTCTTGCCAGCGACACTAACAAATAAGTTGCCTTTATAGAAAACAACGCGCTCCGGAGCGGCGACTCCTGCCACCCCGACATCATTCAACTTCGCCGCCTGCGGTTGCGCCTCGCTTTTCATCTGCGTTGCCGCGCGAGTCAGGAGCGAATATGCACCGGCGTGCGACCGTGTTGTCATAACGCTGACCATGAGCCGCTCGCCTTTTGGAGAGACATATGTCCCTTCAGCCGCACCGCGAACGCCGAAATCTTCCGGCGTAATCTCATTTGGGAGAGAAGCGAGCGGGCGAACACCCTGAGCGCGAAAATTATTTACGGTTTTAGGCAGCAGCTTGACGACTTCCGGCGAGGACGAATCCTGCCCGATTGCTGCGACAAACAGGAATAGAAGAAGCGAACTAACAAAACTCAATCTTGATGAAATCAGACGCAAAACAAAACCCTCTTAATCTAAAGTGACGTGACTACAATACGTTTAGAACCCGCAAAACGGTTGGATGTTCCAAACGGAACTACCAGTTGCGCGAGTTTTCACTGGAACTACTTCTCTCGACTCATTGAAAACGACGCAATTCACGCAACAGCAGATCGGCGTACTGGCGCGGGTTGTGGATGTTATGCAGGATGGTCGAGCCTCCAAGCTCGCTGGCGTTATCTATCACCACGTTGCCGTAGCCGAGCAGCCTTTGCATAATCGTTGCCGAAACCGTCACGTCCTGAATATTCCGTAAAGGTAGGTTCCGCGTCGTGCGGGCAATAAAACCTTCATCAATCTCAAGCTTGTGATTCGTCAACGTGTACTGAACCATGTTGCGCTTGACGTGATAAAAGGCCGGGATCAGCAGCAACGCCAACGCTATGGGAAGCGCAATCCACCAAGGCGCGCTAATGTAGTAAGCCAGAAGAACAATCAGCAGAACCGCGCCGAGAGCCGCCAGACCGTAACCGATCTTGATAAAAAAAAGCGTCGGGCGGACTTTGAAAATCTGCCGCTCCGCATCGTTCGTTCTCTCCGTCCGTGCCGGTGTATATGCTGCGGGCGCATACGCCGGAGGAGGCGGATGGACGGGCGGCGCGGCGAAGGGTTGCGGTTGCGCGCCCGCATAGCGCGTCGTTTCCGGGTCAACGGCAGGCGCGCCGCAACCGGCGCAGAAGCGCGTGCCCGGAGCAACGTAAGTTCCACAGTTCGTGCAGTGCATACTCTTTAGTTTACCTCATTCGATGCTTCCGGCATCCCGCACGGTGGCGAGCAAAGCGACCGGATCATAGGGGATCACAACGACGCTGTGCGCGCCAAGCTCAAGCGCCTCACGTCGCGCGCTCTCGTTATTCGATGAGATCAACATAACGACCGGCAAACCGAGCCGCCCGCCGCTTTGTTTACGCAGACGGCGAATCGTTTCCACGCCGTCTATACCCTGAAGCTCATAATCAAGCAAGAGCAGATCAGGGCGCTCGATACGCAGCAGGTGCAAGGCCTGCTGACCGTCGAAAGCAGCCCGCGCCTCGTAGCCCGCCGAGCGAATCAGGGAATTGACCTGCGCCATGCGCGCGGAATCCGAGATGGTCAGCAGAAGACGGCGCGGCATGACTGCCCCGCTCGCGCGCCGCTCGCGCTCCGTCGCGGCGGCTTCTGCCGCGCGTCCCGCGTCTATATCCTTTGATGGCGCTTCATCATTTTTCTCAGAGGCAGCCGTTTTTTCCGGCATCTCCTTCTCTTTCGCCTCATGCTCAATTTGCGGCTCGGGAACAGAGGTGTCAGCGGGCGGGCTGACCATGAGCGCTTCTTTTTCTTCTGCTACCTGCAACTCACGAGCAGGCTCAGGTGAAGCGACAGGAGCGCGTGATTCCGTCTCACCTTCTTTCGATTGATAAGCAATGACGTGCCCGGCGGTCGCGTCTGTGCGGGCGGCGCTGACAGCTCGTTCCGCCCTCTCGATGAGAGTCTCAACGTCGCTTCCATGCGCCGGGAAAGAGGCCACGCCAGTCACATAGTCGCGCTCCAAATGTTCTTCGAGAAACTCCCTGTGCAGGCGGGAAAGAGCGGCGATAGCCGAAGGCGTTTCCATGCGCGGCAAATAGACGAGCAGCGTCGTTGGCCCGTAAAAGGCCACTGCGTCAATGCGGCGCAGATTGAGCTTAAGAAAATTGTGAGCTTCGGTGAGGGTGGCATCGCGCGCTGCCTTATCAAACACGACCAGATTTCCGCGCGGCGCGACCGCGTAGATGAGAGCCAGCGTGCCGCCAACGCCCGCGCGCACATCTTCGCGCACGGCGTCGAGCATGAACATGAAATTGTCTATCTCCAGACGGCGGTCACTGATGACAGGCGCGTTGCGGCGATCAGCTTCGACTCTCCAGAAGAGTGAATCAAGACGCGCCAGAATCTGTTCAGGCGGCGTCGCCAGATGGAAATAATCATCCGCCCCGATGTACTGGGCGGCAGTTCGCAATGCATGTTCGTCTTGAGTCCACGCGAAGACAATGGGAAAAGAATAGGTGGCAGTCTCCGCGCGAAGTTTGCGCGCCAGCGCGACGTTCTCGTTCTCGGTGTCGCCGCCTGCGTGCGCCAAGACCATGATGATAACGTCCGGGTTGAAATCATGGATGGCGCGTGGAGCATCAGCAATGGTCGCTGCCCGCGCGAGATAACCGGCGGCGGTCAGTTGCTGTTGCAAGCTCAGGCCAGCCGTCTCCGCGATAATCAACGCGCGGCGCGGGTGCGCGGTTACAGCCGCTTGTTGCGATGAATCATTGACAGGATTATTTGACAAGAAAGCGGAAGCCTCCCC